>NZ_JAEQCT010000163.1:0-9117 GCF_020738205.1 Microcoleus sp. PH2017_24_DOB_U_A | reverse complement strand
TCGAAAATGTCGGGGTCGAAGTCATTGAATAAAACGGATGGAAATCCGGTCAACACGCGATCGTGCTCGACTTTGTATGTGTCGGGATTGGCGATCGGCGGACTGTTGGTAATATTAATTACAAATGTCTGGTTTGCCGAAGTATCGATGCCGCCGTTAGCTATACCGCCGTTGTCTCTGAGGTTGAGAGTGATATTAGCCTTGCCAGTTCCACTTGTGGCGGGGGTAAAAGTCAGTTGTCCGAAAAAGCCGATCGCCGGTGGTACGCTAAACAAACCGGGATTGTCATTTCCCACGACTTGAAAGTTGACGGTTTGTGTTGACTCGTTGACCGGCCCTGGAGAAATGGCTATGGCCCATCCAGGAAAGGTTTGCAGGCCAGCACTGTGATTGACAGTGCGATCGGGCCCTTTGACAAACGACGGTGCATCGTTGACAGGATTAACAGTAATTGTTGCAGTCTCGCTGGCCGTACTGAAAGCTGCTAAACCCCCAATACTGCTAGCAGTTGAAATATCAGCCGTCCCCCCATTCGTGAGGGTAGTACCGCTAGAGTTAGTCGTCGTTCCATCCCACGATTGATAGGTGATATTAGCACTACCGTTGTAGTCATTATTGGGAAGAAAGCGGATACTGGCATTGCCTGCTAGCAGTCTCGCTGCTGCTGTTGACGGTGTACCGAATGCCGTCCAAGTCGCACCGCTATCAATAGAATATTGCCAACTGCCGTTAGTATTGTCTGTCGCCGTCACAGCAATTCCTTGAGTGTCGGCGGTGTCGGGATCTGTAACTATTCCTGCAATTAAAACAGAAACTAAGGTGCCAGTGTTGCTGGCAGAAGGTACATCTTCGTTAATTGCTGTTAGTACCGGCGAACCGCTGTTGTTGAGTACGGGTGCGTTGTTGGCTGCAAACGCTGCGAATCTGGTGGGAAGGGCAAAATTGTTGTCGCTAACAAGAATTAGCGTTCGTTTCCCAGTTGCCGTTTGAGGAGGCCCAAATGTCATCCCTTCAAAATTGTCAACCAGTGCCGGAGTGCCTGTACTGAGGAAATAAGCAGAAGTGGCGATCGGAGTTTTCGATACTGGTGTAATGCTAGCAACACCAGAAGCAATCAAACCGGTATTGTTTTGAATATCTGTCGCACCGTTTAAAGAAATTTGATAAAGCTTCAAATCCCCTGACGGCGGTGTTGTCGATAAGTCGAGAAAACGTTCGAGAACCAGCAGTGTATTATCATCAACGGCCAGCATTTCTGAAATGCCGTTGCGCGGATCGGTATTGTAAAGAAATTCTCCGTTTGCGGTGTTTGTACCTAAGTTATATCTGACAATTCGCGATCGCGCGCCAGCCGTTATATCTGAAGCAGGGCCGTCTTGTTCGAGAGCATTTTCTGTTGCTGTAAATAGAAAACTTTGACTGGGAGTAATCGTCAGACTTTCAAAACCTTGATTGTTGCGGATGCCGCTGTTAGGATCTGCTGATACGTCGTATTTGGGAGAAGCAATAGGCAGCGCGAAATTTTGAACTCCTGTTGCAATGGCGAAACTATTAATAAAAGGCTGGGTATTTGTCGAGAAATTGCCTTCAGAAGAGACGAAGACATTGCCGCCGATGAAGCCAATGCCCTCTGTATCCGATGTATCTGCGGCAAAGGGAGGCGGATTGCCAATCTGTGTCACCCCTGTAAAATTCACTTGTCCTGGTACTGGTGTCAAGCTACCGGAACTCACAGTAGGTATAGTGAGGGTGTAAAAGCGAGATGGGCCGGGACTGCCACCAGGAATATTGCGGCCGTCGGAGATAGCGTAGTAAGTGTTGCTTCCCGCGTAGGTAAGGCCCGACAGTCCACCTACCTGAGTTGTTGGTGTTCCAAAAGTTGTATTTGCCGGAAATCCTGCTTGTCCCAAAAGTTGTAAGCCGAACACAAATTGGTAAGCGGCCATTGTGGCTGGGTCGATCGCCAACTCCGACTCCACCCACCCAGTTGTATAATCTAGTTCCCAGTCTCCGCCTAAAGCTGAATTGCCGATCGGCCCCCTGGAAGCAGCAATTTTTGCCTTTGTTAGCCGACTGATTTGCTGTACGAAACTAACGCCCGCATCATCCGCCGCCACATCGCACCCGTACAGCAAAATCTCTGCACTCTCTGCCAGCGATCGCGCCCAACGCTGCAATTTTTCACCATAAAAGTTTAAATTTGTCAAGTTTAGATCGATCGCGCCTAACTGCAAACTCGCGGGGCTGCCGTGGGAAATGATATGAATACTGGTGATATTGCGGAGACTCGCTAGCGCTGCGGTGATTTGTGATACTCCATCCCGCGCCCGATCGAGGATAATTACTTTTGTCCCCGGTTTGATACCCTTGTGAAGAATTTGGATATCGGGTACGGCAGAGTCGAAAAAGGCGATCGAACTCATAACAGAATTGATAAAATTTGGCACAAAACACCTCTGGTTTGATGACCGTCGATAACTTAAATATATGCCAAATATACCAAACTCAGATATTAAATGTCATCCGTAAAATTTCGGGAATGTTGCTGCAACCAAGTCACCAAATCTGAAACACTTTCAAAATCAAACATCGCATCTCCTAAATCATCCAAATTCTCAAGATTCAACTCGCATATCTGTGTCTGAATGTCTGGAGAAATTTCACCAATTAGCCTCCTAATATTCCGGACTATTAATTCTGACTTGCCTCGTTCCATGCCTCGTTCCATGCCTCGTTCTAGAGCTTGCTGAGCCGCTAGATCGATCGCCCCTTGTTGATCTTGAATCCAAAACTCTTGTTTTTGCAATTCATCTAAGTCTTTTTGACTCAGATTCGTGTCGTTAGCAATCTGAAAAGCTCTTTCAATTTCTGGCACCGCAACCATTGTATCGGGAACAGTTTCTAGGTTACTGGTATTTTTGACAAAATAAATCCACTTGTCCGTCAGCGTTGTCAACTGATCCAATTCCTTTTTGAATTTTGGCAGTTCGATAAACACCAACTCAATCTCGCTATCGGGATAATCGAATAATCTTTGTGTTTCTTTGAAAGCAAATCTCGAAATTACTTCCAATTGATTGGGAAACATTTCAAAGTCTGTGATATTCAAAGCAATTACTGGCCTGAGTCTTTGATAGCGATCGCTTAGATTTAATTGCATTCCATAAGTTTTAGCAGCATTATATAAAACTCGCTTACGATATTTTGCCACGTTCAAAACTTGGATTGTGACAATCACAGTTTTGCCATCATTAATTTTAGCTTTGACATCTAAATAAGTGTCTTTACTTCCAAAAATCTCAGCAGATAAATAAGGAGGGATGATTTCTAAATCTTCGATCGCAGATTCGCCTGCATAAAGCATAGCGTTCAAAAAACTCATCAAAATTTCTCGGCTTTCGTTAGAACAGAATATCTTCGTGAAGGCCAAATATAGTTTGGGATTGATAAAACCCATAGTTTTTAGCGATCGAGGTTTTGTCTATCATTATAAACTACCAGACTTAAGATTGACTGCCTAACAGTTCCTCTGCTACCAATCCTTTCTGAATAGCGAGCACTGCTGCTTGAGTGCGATCGCGCACTTCTAACTTTTGCAAAATCGCGTGGACGTGCACCCGCACAGTCCCCGGAGCGATGTACAATATTTGTGCAATCTCCTGATTGCTTTTCCCGCCCGCAACTAAGGCTAATATTTCCTGTTCCCTCGGAGTCAGCGGATTGTCTAAAACTTCCCATTTACTCGCGCTTTTGACAGGTTCGGGATTACTAAAAACCGCCCGAATTTCCGCAGTTGCGGCCTTGTCCCACCAAGAAGCGCCCGCCGCTACCGATCGAATTGCCAAAACCAAAGTTTCTGCGGCAATTCCCTTGAGACAATATCCTTGGGCTCCCGCAGCAATCAACCTTTCAATTAACGTTTTTTGGGCGTGAGATGTTAAAATTAAAACCGGAATTTCTGGATGTCTCTGTTTAATTTGCCGACAGGCTTCAATGCCACCAATTCCCGGCAAACCGACATCGAGAACCACCACATCCGGCAAGTGTTCCTGAGTCAATTCTACCGCCGTTTCTCCATCTTCCGCCTCGGCAATTATTTGCAAGGAACTTTCTTGCTGCAATCTGGTTTGCAGTCCCAACCGAAATAGTTCGTCGTCTTCAACTAAGAGAATTCGCAAGGGAGAATTAGGTTTCATTGGCGGAGATAGCTGGTAGTCGGAATCCAAACAAGGCACCTAAAGGCAATTTGTTTTCTGCCCAAATTATACCGCCGTGGGCGTCAATAATTTGGCGAGATAAGTATAACCCCAATCCCGATCCTTTGGCTTGCCGATCGCCATTTCCTTGATAAAAACGCTCGAACAAGTGGGGCAGCTCATCGCTAGTAATTCCCAACCCGCTATCGATAACTTTCACCACCTGATCGGTTGCGTAAGATTCCATGACTATTTCTACTTTACCACCTCGGGGAGAATGGTTGATCGCGTTTGTTAGCAAATTAACAAAAACGCGCTGGAGTTGCACTTCATCGCCGTTTACCCACAAAGAACGGCGAAAGTCAGACTCTCCGTAACTTATACTAATATAAACTCGGCGCGCTGCCGATAAATGGATGAGTGTGGCAATTACTTCTTCTGCTAAAGCTGCTAAATTTACGGGCGCAAGTTGCAGTTTTAAACCTTCGGCATCGTTGCGGTAAACATCCAGCAGCGTTTCTACTAATTGTAGTGACATTTTTTGCGATCGCGCCATTGTTTCGAGAACTTTTTGCTGGCTGGTAGTCACTTCCCCAAAGTTTGCTCCCTGAAAAGCTTTGATTGTTTCAATTGCGCCCAGCATCGGCGTTTTCAAGTCGTGACTCAAAGTAGAGACAAAATCCTCTCGGATGCTGGCTAGCTGCTGCTGAGATTGCAACTGCGCTTTGGCGATCGCGATCGCTTCTTGATACTGCTGGGTGCGATCGCTCAAATATCCCGTGACTCCCAAGGCCATAACTGCGATCGCCCTATTTGCAACAGTCGCTAGGGCGATCGTTTCTCCATAGGGAACAAACAAGTTCAACAGCGTCAATGCTGCTGCTAACAGCGTAATTTGCAACTTTCCCAACCGACTCAACCGCGAATTTGCCAGTAAAATCGGCCCTGTATACAAATACCCAAACAGATATTCTGACGGCGTGGTAAATTCCAGTGCTATAACGATCGCGAATAAAATTGCGATCGACCACCTTCCGCGCAAATACTTTTCTTGAAACACCAAAATTTTGGGAATTTTCAATAAGCTGTCAAACATCTCTAATTAATCCATTTTAAGCTTGTAAAATATCAACCAATACAGTTAACTTAAAAACAATCTGATTCATGAAAAATGCCTGCATCGCCTATAAAATCGCGATAGTAAATTCGTCAAAAAGCGTTAAGTAAACCGTATTGAAATATCAACTACATTTTGGCGCAAAAAACAGCGTTTAGACAGCATTTATACCTGCAAGTATAGATTTAATACATTGGCTAAACATTCGCCTATCAGTAAAAGTATAGGTAAAAAAAGCATAATTTATAAACAGTAACTTATACCTTAAGACAGATTATCAACAACCCCAAACCTCAGTAAAGTAATCACTAAACGAGGAATTTTTAACACACTTATGTTACAAGGCTTAATTCAAATTGCATTAACCCTAATCATTTTAATCGCGATCGCGCCCGTGTTCGGCAACTACATGGCACGGGTGTACATGGGAGAACGAACCATTCTCGACCCCGCAATTAAACCACTAGAACAACTCATCTATAAAGCCAGCAATATTCGGTCTGTAGATTCCATGACAGGCTGGCAGTATGCCCGATCGCTATTATACAGCAATGCAGCAATGGGCATATTTGTATTCTTGATTTTCATGCTTCAGGGACTGCTGCCTTTAAATCCCACCAGCCTCAGCGCACCAACCTGGGATACCGCGCTGCATACAACTATTTCATTCCTCACAAATACCGACCAACAACATTACTCAGGCGAGACAACATTCAGTTATTTATCCCAGTTAACCCTGGGTTTTTTAATGTTCACCTCAGCAGCCACGGGTTTAGCAGTAGGAATTGCCTTTATTCGGGGACTGACAGGTCGCCCCCTCGGCAACTTTTATATCGATTTAATTCAATCTATCACCCGGATTCTGCTGCCACTTTCTTTGATAATTGGCTTGTGCTTACTAATTTCTGGAGTGCCGGAAACCCTAGCCGGCCCAGCAGTTGCGCGTACCTTAGAAGGCGGCACGCAAGTAATTGCTCGCGGCCCAGTAGCTCACTTTGAAAGCATCAAACAACTGGGAGAAAACGGCGGCGGATTCTTTGCCATTAACTCGGCTCACCCTTTTGAAAATCCCAACCCTTTTACTAACCTGCTGGAAACACTAGCAATGGTTTCTATACCAGCAGCACTAATTCACACCTACGGCAGATTTGCTAACAATAAAAAGCAGGGATGGCTGATTTTTGGGATGGTGTTTGCCATCTATGTAATTTTGATCGGCATTGCAGCAGTTGGCGAATATCAAGGCAATCCCCAAATTAATAGTTTGCTCGGTTCCGTGCAACCAAACTTAGAAGGGAAAGAAGTTAGATTCGGTTGGGCAGAAACTGTACTTTGGGCTGTCACTACGACTGGGACAATGTGCGGGGCTGTCAACGGAATGCACGATTCTTTAATGCCGCCAGGGGGTTTTGCTACTTTATTTAACTTGTTTCTCCAAATTGTTTGGGGCGGACAGGGAACGGGAACGGCTTACTTATTTATTTACTCCATTTTGAGCGTATTTCTCACCGGATTGATGGTGGGGAGAACGCCGGAATTTTTGGGACGAAAAATTGAAAAGCGGGAAATTGTTTTAGCTAGCGTTGTTTTGTTGATTCACCCGATCGCAGTTTTAATCCCCGGCGCCCTTACCCTCGCCCTTACCGACAGTTTGAGCGGCATCAGCAACCCCGGATTTCACGGCATTTCCCAGGTATTTTACGAATACGCTTCGGCCGCAGCCAACAACGGTTCCGGCTTTGAAGGATTGGGCGACTCTCAACCAGCATCTACCGGACTTTGGTGGAATTTAAGCACCTGTTTCAGCCTGCTGTTGGGGCGCTACGTTCCGATTGTGGCGCTGCTGCTTTTAGCCGACAGCATGACTAACAAACAACCAGTACCTGAAACAACAGGTACTCTCAGAACTGATTCAGTTTTGTTCACCAGCGTCACCGCCGGAGTAATCATAATTTTGGGCGCGCTGACATTTTTCCCAGTTCTAGCTTTAGGGCCAATTGCCGAAGGATTTGAAATTAGCAGCGGCAAATTTGAACCTGCACCAATAACTGCACCCACAACACCTTTAGTAACACCAACTCCTCCACCTCAGTAGCTAAAAAATATCAACCTCACTCTTCTCTTTCTCTGTGTTCTCTGTGTTCTCTGTGGTTCATTAAAAATCCCAAATCGATATGGCTTCTTCCAATACCCCCGATTCCCCAAAAAAACGTCGCGGGGGCTCTCGCGAGTCCCGCCGACACACGCCGAAAGCAAACACTAAAGGCCTTTATCAGAGAGCTTTTAAAGAAGCTTTTGTCAAGCTAGACCCGCGGGTGATGCTGAAAAACCCGGTGATGTTTGTGGTATGGGTAGGCACAATTGTGACTGCATTATTAACGATCGACCCCACGCTGTTCGGCCCGGTTCCCGGCAAAAATCAGGTAGTTTTCAACGGTTTAGTCACGTTTATTTTGTTCTTCACCTTAGTATTTGCTAATTTTGCAGAAGCGGTAGCCGAAGGGCGCGGTAAAGCGCAAGCAGATGCCCTGCGATCGACAAAAGCAGATACCACAGCCCGCAAACTCTTACCAGACGGTTCAATTCAAGAAGTTAGTTCGACATCTCTCAGACGCGGCGACCAAATTAAAGTGATCGCAGGCGATGTCATTCCTTCCGACGGCGAAGTGATCGCAGGTGTCGCATCCGTAGACGAATCTGCGATCACCGGGGAATCCGCGCCAGTGCTTAAGGAACCGGGTTCGGACATCGCCAGTTCCGTCACCGGCGGTACGCGCATCCTTTCTGACGAACTGACGCTGCGGGTGATGGCCGACCCCGGTAAGGGGTTTTTGGACAGGATGATCGCGCTGGTGGAGGGCGCTGAACGCTCGAAAACGCCGAACGAGATCGCGCTGACAGTGCTGCTGGCTGTGCTGACTTTGGTGTTTTTGATTGTGGTATCGACGATTCCGCCCGTGGGCAATTATGTCAAAACTCCTGTGGGTGTGGTGACGCTGATTTCGCTGTTGGTGGCGCTGATTCCGACAACGATCGGCGGTTTGTTAAGTGCGATCGGCATTGCGGGGATGGATCGCGTCGCTCAATTTAACGTGATAGCGACCTCTGGGCGGGCCGTGGAGGCTTGCGGCGACGTGAATACGCTGATTTTGGACAAAACGGGAACGATTACGCTGGGCAACCGTTTAGCCGAGGAGTTCATCCCGGTAAACGGTCATTCGCTGCAAGAAGTGGCGCAGGTAGCGCTGACTGCGAGCGTTTTTGACGATACTCCCGAGGGAAAGTCGATCGTCCGTTTGGCTCAGAATTTGGGCGCACAGGTGGAGTTCGATCGCACCAACTCCCAAGGATCTGAAGGCATTGATTTTTCCGCAAAAACGCGGATGTCTGGTACGGACTTACCCGACGGTACGGAAGTTCGCAAGGGTGCGGTGGATGCGGTTAAAGGTTTTGTGCGATCGCGCGGCGGCAATTTCGGCCCGGATCTCGATGAAGCTTACGAGCGAGTTTCGCGATTGGGAGGCACACCCTTAGGCGTTTGTCAAGGTAGCGACACCTACGGAATTATCTATTTGAAAGATGTGATTAAACCCGGAATTCGCGATCGGTTTGACCAACTGCGAAAAATGGGAATTCGCACCATCATGCTCACCGGAGATAACCGAATTACAGCATCAGTAATTGCCGACGAAGCCGGAGTAGACGACGGGAGCATCCCACTTTTGCAATCAGTATAAATACTCAGACAATTGTCTGTCTGACTAAGTTGATGGCATAATAGAAAGCAAATAAATTACCATAATC
>NZ_JAEQCT010000010.1:0-2182 GCF_020738205.1 Microcoleus sp. PH2017_24_DOB_U_A | reverse complement strand
AGTGCGACTCGTTGATTGGCAAATCACGGTAAACAGTCCGTACATAGCTAATCCAACTCTAACCAACAACGGAAAAGAGTTGAACTCTCGGAGATATACAGGTGAAAACCCTGTCCATCAGACTCGATGTGAACCCTTATCTGCCCACGATGACCCGACTCGGTTTCGGGAGGTCGAAGCTGGGAACAGGACGCAATCAGACAACCGTTGCGGATTGACACTGGCGTTAATAGGAAGTCCTCACGGTGAAACCGAGCCTAGAAAAGCAACCTATGGGTAAGCAGGGCGCAACTTTGAAAAGCCTGACTTGATTGGAGATATTCCCACCGCATCTTTAGATAATAGCGGTAAGAGTCCAGGGAATCCAATGGTTGAATTGGCTACACCTAACGGGACATAACAATCTCTCTGAGGGAACGAAGAAAAACGGATGGAAGGTCTAGGGGTGGTCGAACCCCGATGTAGGCTAGACGAGCAGCGGAACTCCTTCAATTCGGGTAGGATGCAGCGTAATTGCTGCAAGGTGTTCAGAAAATACAAATTGGAGCAGAGTATGGTTAGGCAGGATAGAAATATCACTGAATCATGGATAAATCTAAAGTGGAAGCAATTCCGTCAAGGTTTATTCCGCCTGCAAAAGCGCGTATTCAAAGCGGTTCAAGTTGGAGACAGGCGGAAAGCGCGGTCTTTACAGAAACTTATTCTGAAATCTCGTGCAGCTAGATTATTGGCTATTCGTCAAGTAACGCAGCTAAACAATGGTAAAAAGACGGCGGGTATTGATGGCAAAAAATCCCTCTCATTCGAGGAACGATTTGCACTTGAGTCAGTCCTCAAGACCAATTACAACAATTGGCATCACAGCAAGCTTCGGGAAATTCCAATTCCTAAAAAGGATGGGACAACCCGAATATTGAAAATACCTACCATAGCAGATAGAGCTTGGCAGTGCCTAGCAAAATATGCCTTAGAACCAGCCCATGAAGCCACTTTCCACGCTAGGAGCTACGGGTTTAGAACTGGACGTTCGGCACATGATGCTCATAAGTACATCTTCGACAACCTTAACTCCCATGCCAAAGGAATAGAAAAGCGAGTTATAGAACTCGATATCGAAAAATGCTTCGACCGGATTAACCACTCAACAATAATGGATGAACTCATCGCCCCCAAAGGGTTAAAGCTCGGTATCTTCCGATGCCTGAAAGCAGGAGTGAACCCAGAATTCCCCAAACAGGGTACACCACAAGGGGGAGTAGTTAGCCCACTCTTAGCTAATATCGCGCTCAACGGGATAGAAAGTATTCACAGATACAAAGCCAATGGGCGAACCAACGAACCATCAATCCGCTATGCGGACGACATGGTAATAATACTCCGCCCCGAAGATAACGCGACAGAAATACTTGAAAAAATTAGCCGATTTTTAGCAGAGCGAGGAATGAAGGTAAGCGAAAAAAAGACCAAGATAACCGCCACGACAGATGGCTTTGATTTCCTAGGCTGGAACATTAGGGTTCAGAATAACGGCAAGTTTAAATGCACTCCATCAGTGGGTAATTTTAAAGCTTTCCGTGAGAAAGTAAAAGGCATTGTCAATAACTCGAATTATGGCGCTAAGGTCAAGGCTGAAAAATTAGCTCCCTTAGTTAGAGGCTGGAGGAATTACCATCGTTTTTGCAAGATGGACGGGTCAAGGTTTTCCCTGTTCCATATCGAAACAAGAGCATATAAGGTATTCAACAAGGAATCCAAACAAAACCGCTACTCTAGCAAGAAATTACTAGATAAAGCGTTCCCATCGGTACCTTCCTCCGAAAATAAGCACATCAAAGTCAAGGGTGAGAAATCCCCTTACGATGGCGACTTCACCTACTGGAGTAAGCGTAACAGCAAGCTCTATGACGGGGAAACCTCTAAAGCTCTTACAAGGCAAAACCATAAATGTGCATCCTGTGGGCTGAATTTCACAAGTGAGGAGCGGATAAACCTGCACCATATCGACGGAAATCATGCCAATCGGAAAAAAGCGAATCTTGAAGCAATTCACGAGAGTTGCCATGATTATCTACACATGAGCAAAGGCGTAAGCCAAGAACATCGGGAGCCGGATGCGGTGAAAATCGCACGTCCGGTTCTAACTGAGAGGGGCGGGGAATAATATCCCCCCTCGACTCAACCA
>NZ_JAEQCT010000162.1:0-9244 GCF_020738205.1 Microcoleus sp. PH2017_24_DOB_U_A | reverse complement strand
TAAAGCAGTAATTTCGTCTGAGTAATACATAAATTATGTTAGGATAAATGATTCAAATCAACAAATCATGGGCGACATAAGAATAACCAAGTAGGTATAATATTTGACATCCATACCGAAACATTAACCTATTCATATTCACTCATTTATTTATTATACATCGCTGATGTTATTAAATTTTCATTCCTAACTATGAGAAGTTCGGGATCGAGTGGTTAAACCGATCGTTGGAGTATAGAAACGAAGTCTCTACAGAATCTTAGCCACTTTAGCCTCATCGAGTGTCAACGGGGGGGCGATCGAGCTAAACTGAGAATTGAGGCAAACTTCGATGAAAAGTTTACCACGAGAGATAAATGGTGCTTTGGGCTTCATGAGAGCGAGGTTTGCGGGATACCGCCTTCACAGTCAGTAATGACGGTGTTCCTATCGCTACACAATCCGGGAAATTCCCGTATTGTGTCCCGTAAATGTATCTGTTCTCAAACTTCTTGGAAAAAATTGTTTTACCTAGAAGTGGGTCAAGCCCACTTTTTTTGTTGCATTAGTCGCAGGAAAAGAACTCAGGGCATCAGACTTGCGAGTTTAGGACTGATCCAGTAGGAGCAATCTTCCGGTGGTTCCCCCTTACCCCATATCTTGCCTAAGTCCTCAAGTTGAACCCGTGTCCGAGTTCAGGAGTTTTAGTTTAAGTATTCGATATGACTCATCCCCTAATCCCACAAATCATTGACTTAGCTACCCCCGTTGCAGAAACACTGGGATTGGAAGTAGTGGGAGCAGTGTTTCACACCAACCAAAATCCTCCCGTCTTGCGGGTAGACATCCGTAACCTCCAGCAAGACACCGGTTTAGCCGACTGCGAGCGGATGAGTACAGCCCTGGAAGTCGAGTTAGAGGCATCCGACATCATCCCCGACGCCTACGTGCTAGAGATTTCCAGTCCCGGAATATCCCGATTGCTCAGCAGCGATCGAGAATTCATTACTTTTAAAGGTTTCCCCGTCACACTCACAGCCACCGAACCCGACTCGCGAATCAAAGAGTGGAAAGGACTACTTGTGGGCAGGGATGAAACAACGGTTTATCTCAATCTAAAAGGGCGACAGGTTAAAATTCCCCGCCCTCAGATTGTCAAAGTTGAACTAGACGAAGGTAAGGAGTAAAAAAGGGGAATTTTGAATTTTGAGTTGTAGGGGCCGTACCCCCGTGTCTGCCCGATTTGAGTTTTGAGATTGCCTCGCAGGAAGCTAAAAATGCTTCGCTGCGAGTTAATTTTTAAGAATCACATCTTTAGCCACAGGGTTGAAGTAGAACAACCAATAAATTGTTGCAGCACCCAGATACCCTAATGCTATCTTTGTAACTCATCAATCATCAGTTATCACTTTTTTCAACAATTACCGACTGTCAATTACCAATCATCTATTTCCGATCGCAAGTTACGTATTGTCACATCAAAAAAAGGAGTGTTTTATATGTCAATGGTTCCCCTGCGCGGACTCAAAGAAATGATCGAAGGTATTAGCAAAGAGCGAAATTTACC
The DNA here is from genome assembly GCF_020738205.1 of Microcoleus sp. PH2017_24_DOB_U_A. Taxonomy (NCBI): domain Bacteria; kingdom Bacillati; phylum Cyanobacteriota; class Cyanophyceae; order Oscillatoriales; family Microcoleaceae; genus Microcoleus; species Microcoleus sp. PH2017_24_DOB_U_A. The sequence goes on along the minus strand of NZ_JAEQCT010000162.1, from coordinate 7,698 downwards.
CAAACACGCCGTCCAAGCAGCATTGCGAGAAGCCCTGCTTAAAGGATACGAACGCTACCGCCGCACCCAAAAACTCGACCACTTCAGCGAAGAATACTTCGACAATTTTGATGTAGAATTAGACGCAGAACAAGAAGGTTTTCGCGTTTTAGCTAACAAAACTATTGTCGAAGAAGTCGTCAATCCCGATCACGAAATAGCACTTTCTGAAGTACAAGAAGTAGCCACAGAAGCTCAGCCTGGGAGCATCGTACTCGTAGATGTAACACCCGATCAAAAAGAATTTGGTCGCATGGCAGCCATCCAGACCAAACAAGTCCTGGCTCAAAAACTGCGCGACCAACAGCGCAAAATGATTCAAGAAGAGTTTAAAGATTTAGAAGAAACTGTTCTTCAAGCAAGAGTGCTCAGGTTTGAGAGGCAGTCGGTAATTTTGGCAGTTACCAGCAGCTTCGGTCAGCCGGAAGTAGATGCCGAACTCCCCAAACGCGAACAGTTGCCTAACGACAATTACCGTGCGAACGCTACATTCAAGGTTTATCTCAAAAAAGTAGGCGAAGGTTCTACTAGAGGGCCGCAGTTACTTGTTTCTAGAGCAGACGCCGGTTTGGTGGTTTACCTGTTTGCTAACGAAGTACCAGAAATAGAAGATGGGGTGGTGAGGATTGTCGCCGTAGCTAGGGAGGCAAATCCGCCCTCCCGGCACGTCGGCCCTCGGACTAAAATAGCAGTAGATACTCTCGATCGCGATGTAGACCCCGTAGGAGCCTGCATCGGGGCGCGGGGATCGCGAATTCAGGTAGTAGTCAACGAATTGCGCGGCGAAAAAATAGACGTGATCCGCTGGTCTCCAGATCCTGCAACCTATATTGCTAACGCTCTGAGTCCAGCTAGAGTAGATGAAGTGCGTTTGGTTGCCCCAGAAGGGAGGCGCGCTCACATTTTGGTCGCGGAAGACCAACTGAGTCTTGCCATTGGTAAAGAAGGTCAGAACGTCCGCCTCGCAGCCCGCCTGACCGGTTGGAAAATCGATATCAAAGATATTGCTAAGTACGATCGCGACGCCGAAGACAGCAAACTGGCAGCAGAAGCAAGCAGGCTCGAAGAACTAGCAGGCGACGACTACGACGAAGAGGAAGGATCCGGCTACGACGGCGACGAGGAAACGGCAGAATTTGAGCAAGAGGAGCCAGCCACGGACGAAACCGCAGCCACAGTCTAAACACTGTGACATTCACTTTTATGTTTCTGGCACGGGAGACAAGGAGGACAATTCCCCTATTCCCCCCTCTCCCACTCTCTCAACTCTCCCCGAATCACTAGAAATGAAACCGAACTACCGGTGTTGCACAAGTTGTCGAAAAATAGCTCCTAAGGAAGCTTTTTGGCGAGTAGTCAGGCTCTATCCTTCTCATCAGGTACAATTAGATCGCGGCCTCGGTCGTTCCGCTTACCTTTGTCCGGCGAGCCAATGCCTCAAAGCAGCTCAGAAAAAAAATCGACTTGGGCGATCGCTCAAAGCGCCTGTGTCTGACGAACTGTACCAAACACTTTGGCAGCGTTTAGCCACATCTGACTGTACATCTGACTCGGAATCGATCGGGCACCAAACCGACAATAGTTCGGCCTCGACTGTATAAACCCTCTTGGCAGCCCTACCAGTAATTACCGGTAGCGCCAGCTCTAAAACCCCGATCCGATCTGCCCACCAGTCTGGAAAGATTTGTGTCAGATTAGATAAGGGTAGGGTACTAGCAGAGGTATCCTCAAGGTGGAAAGACAAACTTTAAAGATTGATTTGTGGCAGTTGCCAAAATTCAGACTTGACAGTTCTCGCTTTCCCAAAAAAAACTTGAGAATTCTCCAACCGCAGACTTCAGCGAATTGCATCTTTTAGATAAAATTGCTGAGCGAGTACCAAAACCCCGATTCTTGACACTGAATCAATCACAGCGAATGATGTCGTCATTAGAACAAAAAATCAAAATGTAAAAACTGGTTGGCACAAAAGAGGGCAGAGTGGATGAACAACGGCAAAGTAAGAATTTACGAATTATCACGGGAACTAAATTTGGATAATAAAGACATCTTGGCAGTTTGCGAGCGGCTCAATATTTCAGTAAAGAGCCACAGCAGCACAATTACAGAATCTGAAGCAGAGCGCATTCGCAAAACGGCGGAAAAATACGTAGCCAGCCACTCTACCCCCGGCAAGCCAGCTCCCCCCGAAAGAGCAGCAGCGCCATCTAGAGAATCTGGCCCTCATCCTAACGACCAACAAAAAAAGCAGCAAATTTTAGAAATACGCAGTCCAAAAGTACGGCCGGCTGGTGCTTCGTCCCAGCCCGCAGGCAACGAGGAGCAAAAAAACCAGCCAGGGGCCACCGTGGCCACTCCTCCCAAATCGCCAGCCTCTCAACAACTCCAGCCTCCAGCTAAACCAAATATCAATCGACCTGTACTCTCGAAGCCAAATGTCGCTGGAGCGGCGGCAGCTTCAGAAACAAGCTCGGAAACTGTAGGTGCGATCGCCCCGGAAACAAGCTCCCAGGCTCAAGCACCTGCGACACCTCAACCGCCGTCAGAAAAGGCTCCAGAACGCACCCCCCGCCCGCCGGTCGCCCCTCCAGCGCCGCCAGCAGGGGCAAAACTCACGTCGCCACCAGTCAGAGCGGCGTCCGAGCAGGCTGGCCGCAACCCACAAACTCTGGGAAACAAGCCGGTACTGAAACTGGCCAGAACCGATCAAGACCAATCAGAACAGGGAGAAACTCTGGAAGCGCCGGCGAAACCGAGCCGCCCCAGCAGACCTGCACCATCCGGTAGCGACGCTCAAAGACCTCGCCCAGGTGCTGGTGGGCCAGTGAAAACAGCACTTGCCGATCGACCGCAGCAGGGCGGCCCGCGCCGGAGCCTTGCCCCCGCAACGTCAGCCGCTGGGTTGCGTAGCCGGGGCGGTGACATTTCTGCCACCGGAGAAGACGCAGACGATGACGGAGACGATACGTCGTTGTTGCTGGATACTCTTCTCCTTCCCAAGCCGACTCTGCCAAAGCCAGCCAAAAAGACACAGGTCATTTGGGAAGAAGATGATGACGAAAACTCAGATGCTGCCAAAGCTGCCAAAGCAGCCAAGGCCAAAAATCGTCGCCTCAAACCCATAGACGAGGATGACGATGACTTAGAAAATGGCTTGGATATGCCAGCACCAGTCACCGTCAGCCTGTCTCTAGCCCGCCCAGCTAAGGCGAAGACACAAGCAGCACCCAAGTCAACACCAACTCCGGGCGCACCCGGTAGCAGCGGCAAAAATAAGAGACCGGGCCCTTCTCACGATAAAAGCTCTTCTGGTTCTTCCGGGGGACGCGGCAACCGGGGCAAAACAGCCGAAGCTAAGGTAGAACGTCCAGAAAAGCTGCTGCTGAGCAGACCGATGACCGTTCAAGAACTAGCAGTTACCTTGGCTGTTCCCGAAACCGAAATTATTAAGAGGCTGTTCTCTAAAGGTATTGCGGTCAACATTACCGAAACCCTGGACATTCCAGCGGTGAGAATGGTAGCCGAAGAAATGGGCGTAGAGGTAGAAACCCCAGAAATAGAAGAGCCAGCTACCAAAATCATCGAGATGATCGATGAGGCAGATTTGGAATACCTCCAGCGCCGTCCGCCAGTGGTAACGATTATGGGCCACGTGGATCACGGCAAAACTACTTTGCTAGACTCGATCCGCAAAACCAAGGTCGCTCAGGGAGAAGCTGGGGGTATTACCCAGCACATCGGTGCTTACCACGTGGATGTGGTACACGAAGGCAAGAGCCAGCAGGTGGTATTTTTGGATACGCCCGGTCACGAAGCCTTTACAGCTATGCGGGCTCGCGGTACGCGGGTGACAGACATTGCCATCTTGGTGGTGGCGGCGGACGACGGCGTGCGACCCCAGACAATTGAAGCTATCAGCCACGCGAAAGCGGCGAAAGTGCCAATTGTCGTGGCTATCAATAAAGTTGACAAGGAGGGCGCTCAGCCGGAACGGGTGAAGCAAGAGCTTACTGAGTACGGCTTGGTCGCAGATGACTGGGGCGGCGATGTGACGATGGTTCCAGTCAGCGCTATCCGAGGGGAAAACCTCGATACGCTGTTGGAAATGATTCTGACAGTCGCGGAAATGGAAGACCTCAACGCTAACCCGAACCGAGCGGCTAAGGGTACTGTAATTGAAGCTCACCTCGACAAGGCAAGGGGGCCAGTGGCAACTCTGCTGGTGCAAAATGGCACGCTGCGAGTGGGCGATATTGTGGTCGCAGGCTCTGCTCTGGGCAAGGTGCGGGCGATGATCGACGATCGCGGCGATCGCGTAGACCAAGCAAGTCCATCCTTCGCTGTGGAAGTGCTGGGGCTGCGGGAAGTACCGCAAGCTGGAGATGAGTTTGATGTCTTCGCTAACGAAAAAGAAGCAGCGGCGATCGCCAGCGGAAGAGCTACATCCCAAAGAGATTCGCGTCTACTTCAAGGTGGTCGGATCAGCCTCAGTGGCTTCTCTCAACAAGCTAAGGAAGGCGTTCTTAAGGAACTCAACTTGATCTTGAAGGCAGATGTCCAAGGCTCCCTGGAAGCCATTGTCGGTTCTCTGACCCAACTTCCTCAAAAAGAAGTTCAACTCCGATTGCTGCTATCTGCTCCTGGGGAAATCACAGAAACGGATATTGACCTGGCCTCCGCTAGTAATGCTGTGATTATCGGGTTCAATACTACTCTCGCCACCGGCGCTCGCCAAGCAGCCGACCAAGCGGGCGTAGACGTGCGGGAATACAGCATCATCTACAAACTCTTGGATGATATTCAAGGGGCGATGGAAGGACTGCTGGAACCCGAACTGGTGGAAGAACCTCTGGGTAAGGTGGAAGTGCGCGCTGTCTTCGCGATCGGTCGCGGGGCTGTGGCTGGATGCTACGTACTCGAAGGCAAGGTCATCCGCAACTGTAAGGTGCGGGTGCGCCGGGGCAACAATGTCGTTTACGAAGGTGTCCTTGACTCCCTCAAACGGATGAAGGAAGATGCCAAGGAAGTCAATACTGGCTATGAATGCGGTATTTCCTTGAGCGGGTTTAGCGACTGGGCGGAAGGCGATATTATTGAAGCCTACCGGATGGTTACTAAGCGCCGCACGCTATCTCAATAGTTTTGAGTTGTGAGTGTTGAGTTGGAAGAGAATTTTTGAGTGAAGGCAACTTGCATTGCCGATCGCTCCCAACTATTCTCTTCACTCAATACTCCCAAACTCATCGGACAGTTGACAGTTGACAGTTGACAGTTGGCAGTTGGCAGTTGGCAGTTGGCCGTTGGCAGTTGGCAGAATGAAATTCCTAATCGTCTTTACCCTTGCTGAAAATTCAAAATTTGCTCGCTCAAATAAGAATTACCGAAAGAAACCCGATTTCTGCTCGTAAGTCCTCGGTTTGATCGCTAAATATTTACTCCTCGCACCGGGTTTTAGAGTCAAGAGTGCGTCCAAGAATCTCAAAATTCAAAAGTCAAAACTCATATAGCAGTTCGATCGAAAAATGAGGTACGCTTGGGGTTTTCGGTAATCAGTAATCGGTAATCACCGAAAAGCTTGCGGTTCAAAAGCTGGTGCCGTGCCAATTACCAATTACCAATTACTAATTACCAATTACCAGACATACCTCATCTATTTTAGAAAGGCTATCATTCATAACTAATAATTAATTAAAGTGCGTTCTTTTTGGTCAGATCCTTTCTTGTGGATTCACCTTTCTGGGGTGGCTGCATTGCCGCTTTTCCTGGGACTGTGCTTGCTGGGACTCGCAGTGGGTTCTCCCACGCTCTCTGTCTGGTTAGAAGTGTTTTTAGTGGCTGTAGCAGGTATTGTTCCTGTGCTGTGGATGCAGTGGTTCCGCCCTTTTTACATTTTTAGTATTTTAGTCGTGGCCGTGAAACCGCAGAATTTAACTTCTGTGCAGCAGCAGATGCTGACTCGGTTTAAAACTAAATTAAATCAAGGAATTGCTCTTTTTATCGCTGTTTTGCTGGCAGTAATTTTGTGGCAGCTATATCGATTTGCTCCCCTTGCTGCTGGGGTGGCTCCCTTTCCTCCTTCCTGGCGGTGGGCTGGGTTGTTGTTGGCAGTTGCTGCTTTTTTAGCTAGCAATTTGTTTTTGCAGGTGTCTGCTAGTGTGATGGCTGTTTTGCTGACGCCGGAATCAGAATTTGCAGCGACAAAGCCTCATGTATTAGAAAACATTAGGCAGGATTTTACGATCGCACCTTGGCAAGTCGATCGACTTTTGCCAGCTTTTGCGGGCGAGACAACTGTCACTCCGGCTGCACCCGCAGAGTCAATGCCACCAGCAGAAGGCATCAAGAATGCGTCATCCAGCAGTACAGTCAACTCAGAACCTGCGGACACCAACGGCCCTACATCCCTAACCCAACAGTCGATCGAAAAGTGAAATAAAAAATTAATATCGACATAATTGTAGTTTAAGCTACTTTATTTGCGACAGATGTATGCAGTAAAAAAAATAGGTAATGCTCCGGCTCAGATAAAGATTATTAATACTCTTAATATTTAATATTTAATCGCAGGTTGTGGCTATTTTATATTGGCTATTTGGAGAAAAGAATCTATAATAGAGAGAGTCAAGGTAAGCTTTCAATCCTTACAGGGAATTCAAACAGAGGTATAACAATATGGCGAATTATCTACCGATCGCACAAGAACCTCAAGCCGCAGAGCCGATCGAGCTGTGCGAAGATTCTGAAATCTGGGGCAGCCTCAAATCCGCGATCGGGGCAAGTTCAGGGTTTCAACGCTGGCAGCTAGAACTCAATTTTGAGAGTCAACAGCAAAATTTCACCATCGATCAGCAGGTTCGATCCTATCTGCGGGAAACTTTAGAAACTTTGGCTTACTGAGCGTAGCAAAACCAGAGATTGTCATAGTTTGTGAAATTCAACGTCAAATTCCGCCCTATCCCCTCCAATATGCTATGGGAGTTAACTCTCAACTTCGGAGTTCAAATTGCAGGGGAGAGTATTTCTCCTACATAAGATTTATCTCAAGCGAACCAGAGTAAAGGGAAATCGGCAAATGCTTCGTTGTAACGCTGCCAAATTTGCTTCCGGCGCTGCAATTAGGGGGCGACTTGTTTGAGTTGATGAATGCCGATCGCAGCTTGCAGATCCATCATATTGTATTTAAAACCGATTTCCACCACTTGATAGTGCTTGTAACCCGAGTCGCCGAAGCGATTCCAAGCATCTTTGCTCATACCGTGCAGCGCTAAAATTTTCAGCCTGTTAGCGTCTTCTTGACGGCGGGCGAGAATCATGCCTCCTTCACCCGTGGTGATGTTTTTGGTGACATAAAAGCTGAAGCATCCGAAGTCACCAAATGTGCCTGCTTTCTTTCCCTTGTACTCTGTTTCGATCGCGTGAGCGCAGTCTTCAATCAACTTCAAATTGTGACGGCTAGCAATCTCACACAGCGCATCCATATCGCAGGGACAACCGGCGAAGTGAACCGGTAAAATTGCTTTAATTCTCGAAGTTATTTTAGCTTCGACTTCAGCCGGGTTAGAAACTGTAACTTAATTTATGGACAAAGCTACCCATCCTTGACTATTTGGGTAGCTTTGTCCGCAACTCGGGCGATCGCACGAGACTATTTGCCCCTGG
>NZ_JAEQCT010000161.1:0-13086 GCF_020738205.1 Microcoleus sp. PH2017_24_DOB_U_A | reverse complement strand
TTTGAGGGACGGCTCCTTTGCTCTCTCTATCAATAGTGAGAGTATTGCTATCGCGTATGCCCTGTTTGTCCAGGGTTGTGCAGCGTAACACCGTCAGCATTCATGGATGAAGTGGAGCAGCCCAAGTATATTCATCACCGGATGACGGTTGCTTACTGAAGTGACTATTGGGATTATAGTGAAGCATGAGTGGGAACTACGGGCAGATTACCTGTCTATTTGGTTTGAAAATAATCTGGGCGCGAGCGCATGGGCTTGACTCAAATACATTACAAGGAACGATCGCAATGTCTACACCAATTGGATTACCGCCTATCTTTGAAAGCACTCCCATTGAGTTGGTGCCAAGCCAACAAATCGCGGAATTTCCTGCCAATACGTTTCTAGAAAGTATCGCGATCGACTCTGACAATACGTTATTTATCACCAACCATTTTGAAGGAAAGATCGTTCGCATCGGGCAAGATCGAATCCCCGTAACTCATGCCACGATCTCAGGTAAGGCAGCAGGTCTAGCTTTTCTGTCAGAAACAGAACTATTGCTGACAGGTTGGAATCAAGACGGAATTTCCACCATCTTTAAAGTTTCATCTCAAGGTTCAGTAGAAACTTTACTAACAATGCCAGATGCAATCTTCCTGAATGGAATCACGCATTTGACTGGTAGTCGCTATGCGATCGCTGATTCCTATCGAGGTGCGATTTGGGAATTAGATGTAGCCCAAGTCAGCACTCGCATTTGGCTCGAACATCCTTTGTTGGCGCGAACCTCCGCAGAGCAAGAAATTCCCGGAGCTAATGGACTCAAAATCTTTAACAATGTGCTTTATGTATCGAATACCCAAAAGCAGCATATTGTTCGGATTCCGATTCTCGAAGATGCTGAGCCAGGGGAACCAACAATTTTTATCGATCGCGTAAACATTGACGACTTTGCCTTCGATCGCAACGGTAATCTCTACGGCACTACACACATTTATAACAGTGTGGTCAAGATTACACCAGATGGTAAAATAACCACGATCGCCGAAGCAGAACAAGGAATGGCAGGAACTACAGCCTTAGCATTCGGTCGTACTGGGCGCGATCGCACCAGTATTTACGTGGTAAGCAACGGTGGTATGTCATATCCATTGCCATCAGGAATTGAGTCGGCAAAAGTTGTACGTCTAGAAATTGGTGCTGAAGGATTACCGCTAATCTAGTTGGAAGTTTTTTGCATGAATCCATTGAATCAATCTGACGATCCTCCAGTAACTGTTGATATTCTGCAACAAGTCAAGCCTGGTTGTGAGGATGAATTCGATCGAGTTTTGAGCGATATATTAGTCGCTGCTGCGGCATTTGAAGGACATTTGGGAGTGAATATCTTCCGTTCAAGCGATCGCAGCAACCGAGAATATCGCATCGTCTTCAAGTTCGACCATTTGAGTAATTTGACCAGTTGGGAAAATTCTCCAATTCGTCATCGGCTTTTGGAACGAATCAAGCGGCTAACTGTTAATTCTGAGTATCAACGGCTGACGGGGTTAGAGACATGGTTTACCTTGCCAATTCAAGGGGCGATCGTGCCACCGCCCCGTTACAAAATGGTACTCGTTACTTGGCTAGTGATTTTTCCATTGATTAACATCATTCCACCCTTCTTAAATCAATTGCTTTTTCCATTGCCAACTTTGTTACGCAGTGCGATCGGTGCAGCTTTCATGGTTTCGTTAATGACCTACATCATCATGCCACGGGTGACAAAGTTATTTGCTAAGTGGCTCTATCCAAAGTAGAATACTCTTAAGTTCATTCATGAACTAAGGTCACGATGAAACCACTTTGTACGGATTGCCAAAAGTCGATCGAATGTCAAGGCTATCTACGATAGGATGATTGGCAACATTAGAATTTGAGCTGTTGATGACGCTCATTATCACACCGATAATAATGAAATCCAGCGAGCTTTAGCACTGGATCTAGCACCACAGACACGACAAATGTGTTGGCGATCGTTTATCAGGGCGATCGCCACATCAAACACCCCTTATCCAAGTCAATACGATTGCATGATCTTACTTTCCGCAACCATTAAGACTACCGTTACAGCTAGTCAAACAGCGGCTTTTGAGCATATTGTGCCTATTGACCTCACTTCTATATTTAAAGGTTATGGGCTGCTACCATCTGTCACGGGGATTAAGAACCAAGTTGGAAATTGGGACATCGCAGGGCAAACCCGCACTGTACATTTATCAGATAATAGCTCCGTCCAAGAGCTACTGACAAAATATGAGCATCCGCGATACTTTAGCTACACGGTTAGCGGTTTTACTGGGGTGCTGGGGTTTCTTACAACTTCTGCGAATGGCGAGTGGTGGTTTAGTATCAACTCATCAGGTCAGACTACGATCGAGTGGCGTTATACATTCAATGCACGGTCTGTTTTAGCGGTTCCAATCCTTTGGTTGATTACCAATTTACTCTGGCGCAACTATATGAATAATGCGCTGCAACGATCGAAAGCACTGATTGAGTAGAATATGACCTAACCAGCGATCGCATTCGGAATCGATCCAAGTCCTTACATCCAGAGTTTATAAAATGCCAGAAAAACAGCCCTTAACTATCGATTTTACTCAGAAAGATGATGTTATGAAAGTTGTCCCCCGATTGCCGCTGCGATCGAGCGAAAATTTGGGCTGGAATGAAATTCATGTTCAACAACATTGTCAACCCGCTTGGGAATCACCTGAATACGCTCACACTACACATATTGTGGTTGTCGGACTCAGTTCGGATTTGGTTCAGACAGAACGTTGGTTTGATGGACGCAGGCAGCAAGAGCAGATTGGCGGCGGAAATAATATTGCGATCGTCCCGGCAATGGTTCAGCATCGGAGCAGTTGGAATCAAGAAGCCTCCTTTTCCGTGTTATCCCTTGAACCCGATCGCTTGACTAAAATTGCCTATGAATCATTTACAACGGAGCGGATCGAACTCATTCCGCATTATGCAATGCAGGATACATTCATCGATCGCATTGGCAAGTCTCTGACAGCAGAACTTATAGAGGCTCGATTTGGCAGTCAGTTATTGGTAGACTCCTTGAAGATCGCACTTTCAATTCATCTGTTGAGGCATTATTCAGATTGGCACAAACCCTTGCGCGACTACCAGGGAGGGATGCCGAAGTGGAAAATGCAACGAGCGATCGCATATATCCACGATCATTTAGCTGAAAATCTAACTATTGCAGCGATCGCCGATGAATTAGAGATGAGTCAATATTATTTCTCACGGTTATTTAAGCAATCGATCGGTGTATCACCCTATCGATATGTAATGGAGCAAAGAATCGAATCAGCAAAACATTTATTGAAAAAAACTCCACTACCAATTTCGATGATTGCCGATCGGGTTGGTTTTGCCAATCAAAATCAATTGACAATCCAATTTCGGAACTTGACGGGTACAACACCTAGCAACTATCGCAAACACTTTTGATGTCCAGCCTCATAGCAAGATTCTAATAAATGGGGCAAGAATCAATGATTAATCCGGATTTTTTCTGACGCGATCGTGAGTCAGCAGAAATCTTTGCTAGGCTTGACTGCGTACTGAGGTACGGCGGAAGATGAACTTTATCGTTTCACTTCCAAACTAAAACGATTCGGGTTAGCTTAAAGGAGACAAAAATGAGCAGAAAGTTGAATTTAAGTAGATTTGCCATCTCTCTCATAGCCGTTATTAGTTCCCTGAGTCCCTTCTTAGCCGATTTCAATGAAACTCATGTTTTCAATCCACTTTGGCCGCCACACGCCAAATTTCATAACGGACAAACGATGACTTTGGGTCTTATTTGCGGGATTATATCGCTTTATTTTCTATGGTTTCGCAAGGTTTCTACTGACATTGAAAACTTAAAGATGTCTTGCTTATTTGCGGCTCTTTACTGGATGGCAATGGCACCAGCAATTCTCTATCCTGGAACGGCATTCGCTGACCCAGAATATGGTGGTCTTCAATCATTTTCATTAGGGGGTTTCCCAATTACACAAGTTCACATGGATTTTCTATTTTTTATCATTTTGGGAATTTGCTACTACACGGAAAGCAATCGAATGAAAAAATCTTCATGAATTTCGTGAAATTTCATGGAACATACTAAGGTTTTCTCAAAGAGCCGGAAAACTTTGGCTGAGGCTGAACTCTAAAACGCTGCGATCGATTTGAGCAATCGCAAGAATCATCTACTTCAAAGCTCAGTTTCAGACTTTATAGATCGTTCAAACAGAAGGAGAATCTCCATGAATTATGAAAAGTTCGAGATGCTTGACGACCAAAATGCCTGTGCGCTGCTGATTGACCACCAAGCAGGATTAATGTTATTTTGCGGTGATATTGACCCAATTCACCTTCGCAACAACTGCATCGCGCTGGCAAAAGTGCTTAAACTGCATAACATTCCGGTCGTGATGTCCGCTGCCGCGTTCGGACCCGCAGGGCCTCTGGGTCCGTTCCTACCGGAAATACTGGAGCTGTTCCCCGACGTACAGCCCATCTATCGCACCAAAATCAATTCGATGCACGATCCACGTATACGAGAAGCGATCGAAGTCACTGGTCGCAAAAAAGTGATCGCGGCTGGCATCACAGCAGACTTCTGTGTTGGGATTCCCGCAAAGACTCTGGCGGCGGAGGGCTACGATGTTCGACTTGTCATGGACGCTTCGGGGAACTATAGCAATCAGGTGCTGGCAGCCTCAACCGCCAACCTGACTCAATACGGCGTGAAGGTAACCAACTGGCTCAGTGTGGCTTGTGAACTTCAACAGGACTGGGCGATCGAGAAGACGGCACAAGGACTGCTGGAGATCTATCGCGAGCATCTGCCGGAGTGGTCTATGCTACAACTTACGTCGGACACCTGGAAATCCTTGCAGAAGTAGTTTTAGAGGTCGATTCTCCGAAACCGAGAAACACGGTCAATGACCCGCCGCTAATACGCAATCGACTTGGAAAAAGGTCGAGAATCGATAGGAATCGATCGCACCGAGTAGGATGCTCGGTCAGAAGCTGTCTTAGTGCGTCAGAACTTTAGTTAATTCTGAACGCTGCGATCGATTTGAACAATCGCAAGAATCACCTAACTGATTCTAGATATTCCGCAAGAAAGGTCTATCTTTTCATCCCATAACCAAGGTATTTTTTCTAGCCAAACCCGATAGTTTCGTTGCGCCTCGTTTCTTATTCCCTAACAATTTAACTGAGGTATATCAGTATGCATCGAGCAAAACTCGCCAGATGGTTGCTTATCACCGCAGCTATTTCCACCCTGACGATACCCATTGGAGTTGATGCAGTTTTGTTAGCAAACGGTCACATGAACAACCCGGCTTGGTTGCCTCACGCCAAACTCCACTGTGCCATGTCTTTCTTTGCGGCTGCCTCGTTGGGAAGTGCCGCTTTAGCAATTTTAAAAGTGCGTCCCACCAGCGATCGCTTTTCAATGGGTTTGGCTGCATTTCTCGGATCTGCGTTCTGGGTTGGGCTAATTGGCGCGGGGTTTTGGCCTGGAACATCCTATGGTTTCCTCAACGATCCGGTTCTGGGAACCGTTCGTGAGCCTGAATTGGGTGGTATCTCGATTTATCCAAATGTTGTGGCAGCAATGCTCACGATTGCGATCGCAGTCGTTGGTTATTGTTTAACTGGGCAGCAAAAATCAATTGAACGATCTAAGTAAAAGTTTGCACATCAAAAAAGGAAAATGAAATGAAAATTGGCATTATTGGTGCTGGCAACATGGGTGCTGGGCTAGGTAAACTTTGGGCAAAGGCAGGACATGAAGTCGTCTTTTCTTACTCACGAGATCAAAATAAGCTGCTTGAGCTGGCAACAGTGGCAGGGGCGACTGCGAAAGCTGGAACGATTCAAGAGGCAGCAGCACAAGACATTATCTTACTAGCTGTTTGGCTGCCAGCATTGGAAGAGGTCATTCATGCGGCTGGCTCTTTGGATGGAAAAATTGTCATTACTTGTGTGAGTGGAATTCAGCCAGACTTCACGGGGCAGACGATCGGTCTAGCGACTGACTTAAAAATTTCTGTTGCTGAAACCATTCAGAAACTTCTACCAAATGCAAAAGTTGTTGAGGCATTCAATACTACATTTGCTGAAATTATTGCTTCAGACTCAAGACAATTCGGTGCTGATTTTCCTAGCGTTTTTTACTGTGGTGACGACGTTGAAGCAAAACAAATCGCTGCAAGTCTCATTGAAGACTGCGGTTACAAACCAGTTAATGCAGGTAATCTTCTGGTAGCACGCACTTTAGAAACCTTAGCAAGTGCATGGGTGCAGTTTGCTGTTGCGAGTCAGCTATTTCCCAACCTTGGGTTGAAAGCTTTGCAACGTTGAGCAGCAGCATAAACCAATCAAATGCAGCGGACGGTTGAGGGTCAATGATACTGAGTTCGAGTCTCGATCTGTCTGCTGCAAAACGGTTATTATCTTCCTGGTGCGTTCTTCCGAAGATTACGCACGTTCCACAGTGTTTCTAATGTCTCTGACACTAACTTCGCAAAGCTGATGAAGTGTTTCTCATCTTCTTCCGTGAACTCCCCTTCGTACTTATCGGATAGTTGTAGCAATCCCCAGTTCATTCCATCTTGTCCGACAATCGGGGCAGCAAGCCAACCTCGCATCGGTGGATGCTTGCCCGCCTCGTTACCAAAACCTTTCCACTCAGGGTGAGCTTCGAGTTCCGCTTGGGTCATTCGTACAGGTTGATTGTGGCGCAATAACCACCCGTGTGTGCCATATCCAGTTGCAGGTGTATCGTATTTTGCCCACGCTGCATACTTCTCTGAGAGTGAGAAGAACTTCCGAATAGAACTCCAATCTTCTTGCACAATAATGGCGATCGCAGATTGATGAGCGCCAATCAGAACTCGGATCAGTTCAACTGCATTCTTCAAAACTCGATTTGCCGCTTCAATGAATTCCTCGTCGATCGCATCTGGGTTTTGAATGACTGGATTTGGCGTTGCACCTGTAACGATATTTTGGAGGTAAACATTTTGATGAGCTTCTGGCTTTACGTCAGACATCGGTTGATTCCTCCTAAGCGCAAAATATGGTTTCCGAAACTACCAAGGAACAGGCTGACCGAGGTGGAAAAAGCCCCCACTTGCTCCATCATCAGAGAGAGTTGCTAGCTGCACACCTGTTTTCGCACCCTCAGTAATATCCATCATTGCGCCGTCACCGCCTAATTCGATTTTGACCCAACCGGGATGAGCACTGTTGACCTTTACGGGTGTGTTTCGTAACTCGTGCGCCAAATGCACGGTAAAAGAATTGACCGCAGCTTTAGAGGCATCATAAGCAAAGGGTTTGGAGTCATAAATGAACGAACTTGGATCGGCGTGAAGGGTCAACGATCCTTCGATACTTGCCATATTGACAATCCGTCCACTTTGGCTCTTTAGAATCAAGGGCAACATGGCTTGAGTCACTTCAACCAAAGCAAAAAAGTTAGTGTCAAACGTCTTACGGATCATGTCAACTGATACAGAACTTGCATTACTAATTGCCCATTCACCATCCAACATGACTCCAGCATTATTAATCAGAACATCCAACTTACCGAACCGATTTTTAATCTCTTGGACGGCTGATTGAATTTGAATACTGTCATTAATATCAAGTAGAATCGCTTCGGCTTTCAATCCTTCATTTTTTAGCTTCGTTGCTGCCGCGACCGCCGCTTCAAGTTTGCGGGCTGCAATGATCACCGTCAATCCTTGCTGTGCAAGCTGGCGGCTCATTTCAAACCCAAGCCCTTTGTTCGCGCCTGTCACCAATGCAACTTTGCCATTTGATTCGCTGTTGACCATTGACTTCTTCTCCTTGATTTAGGGCATTCGAGCAAATTCATCACAACACTGAACCTGAAAAATTGGCTATTTGAGGATTAACGGCGTTAAAACAGGAGCCATCAACATTTCAAACTCCAAATTAGTCGCGCTCACCACATTTTCGACAATCTTGCCCTCTCGTAGCCGCATGACATGAGTTTCAATGAAAGTGATATCCCGATTGGTAGCAGCAATCCCAAAAAATGCTTTGGTGTGTTTTTGCACAGATCGAAATCGAACGACGACTCGATCGCCTGCGGCAAACATATCCTCAACGATCATCTCGGAACCCGCAATGGGAGGAAAGGCATCGAAAAAGGCACTAAATATTTGTATGTAAGCTTCCCGTCCGTCAATTGGCCCATCTGGCTTTAATCCGGTGATTGCCTGCACATTCTCATGTAGTACATCCGCCGCGATCGCCATATTGCCCTTGCCCAAAAACTGCTCGATAAAGATCCGGGCGATCGCCAAGTTTTGTTCTTCAGTTGGAGTCATCGTTATTCCTCACTGTAGTTGTGTTGTCTCTTCGGTTCGATTGATTACCAATCCAGTGCGATCGCGCCCCCAAACTTCCGCATCTCAGCAAAGAAGTTACCCTGTGAGCCGCCCTCTGGAAGAGTTGCCAGATACACAGCGGTTTCAGCTCCTTCATCCGCTGTAAAGGGCGCATCAGGGCCACCCATATCCGTTTTCATCCAGCCAGGAGAATAAGCATTTACCAAAATGTTTGTACCTCTTTAGTGAAGGCATTGGCCAATTCCTGCATCCGGGGTTCATGGCGCACAGGTGCGTAGGGATAGGGTTGGCTGCGGGTTGGTTCCGTGGGGTCAAGGCCTGCCTGCCCATGCACATCATAAAGCTGCTCGGCTTGGGCGTAATAGGGCTCAAAATCGGCATATTTCACCGCCCATTCTGGCGAAATGCCATCCTGGTGCGTGACCTGTTCAAAATCGCGCTCTCGCATCCGCAAGAGGGCAGCCCCGTAGACTTTGGTGTTACCGCCCACCCAATAGCCCGTGGCCGGTCGGAAGGCTTTCCCGTTGGTGTCAAACCACTGTTCTTGGGTGTGATAGCGTTCCCGTTGATACACTTCTAACGCACTCCAGTTTTCCTTTTCTCTCGGCAAGAAGGATCCGCGTTCTAGAATCAAAATCTTTTTGCCGCTGGCCGCTAGATGATAGGCCAACGTGTCGCCACCTGCGCCGGTGCCGATAATGATTGCATCGTAATGAGTGTTGGTAGCCATGAATGGGTTCCTCGCCGGACGGTATGAAAGGCTAAATATGCCAGTCATAGAAACCAGTATCGACAAAGCTTGGGGATTTTTAACTTATTTTTTTCATACCCTGATTAAGCAACGCCAGGTTTTCAATGTAGGCATGATTTAACATCCAAACTATCAACGAATCATTTTAGTAATCGATCGCTCAAATCCACCCGGCCATCTCGGTCATAGTTGCAGCGAAAAATACAACGTTTGGGATTATCGTGGTGGAGCTTGGCGCACTTGACAGCGCGATCGCCAAACAACTCAGTATACAAACCCGCCGCTGATAACATTCCGATCGGGGGCACGATTACATACAGCCAGAAGTCCGTCCAAACATTGGCCGGTAAAGCCGACGCCAGACTTCGCGCCGGATTCATGCTAAAGCCCGATAATGGCGCTTCAAAGGTAATGTAAAGCATGACGAGAAATCCCGATAACAGGCCAGTGTAGCGATGCAGTTTTTGGTGATTACTCGTGAATAACACCATCATCATCATCACAAAGGCCACCAACCATTCACCCATCACGGCTCCGAGCCAACCCAGCGCACCGGGAACCGTGACAATATAATTAATCGGAGGTTGGATAAATACTTGACCCAACGCGAATGCGACTAAATAAATACCGGCTAATCCGCCTAGACATTGAAACAACACATAGAACAACGCATCCAGCAACTTAACTTTGCCCAGTCGATAGAAGGTCAACGTCACCGCTGGATTCATGTGCGCGCCCGATTGTTGACCCCAAGGTGAATGGATCAGGGCGATCGCCGTCAACCCCATCACAATTCCCACTAAAAACCGCCGTAGATCACCATTGGCAATGGCCTGATGTACCGGCGATTGAGGATATTCAAACAGAATCGAAAACCCACCGGCTGCGATCAAAAATAATCCCAGTAAGGCCGCTTCCATCAGGTATTCTGGTAGGTGATTGCGAAAGGTTGCTTTAAGGGTGGTCATGCTGTCCCTCCTGGGCGCGGTGGGCCGCATTTTGGTGAATCAGGGCAGCGACCAAGCCTGTCCAACCGGTTTGGTGACTCGCGCCAATTCCCGCGCCATTATCGCCGTGGAAATATTCGTGGAACAAGATGTAATCGCGCCAATGGGGATCGGTTTGGAATTTCTCAATGCCACCATACACCGGACGGCGACCCGATGCCTCGCGCTCAAACAAGGCCACTAAGCGGTGAGACAGAGCGATCGCCACTTCTCCCAAGGTCATTTCCTGCCCCGATCCCGTCGGACACTCGACTTTAAAACTGTCGCCCAGATAGCTGTGAAAGCGCTCTAAGGCTTCAATAATCAAATAATTCACCGGAAACCACACGGGGCCGCGCCAGTTGGAGTTACCGCCAAATAAGCCGGTGCTGGATTCAGCCGGTTCATACCGGACGAAATAATCATTCCCCCCTAATTGCAAGCAATAGGGATGATCCTGGTGATACTTGGAGATGGCTCGAATCCCGAACGGACTGAAGAATTCCGCTTCATCCAACATGCGTTGCAGAATCCGTTGCAGTTTGCTGCGATAGGCGATCGCCAACAACCGTCGCGCTCCCATTCCCGGTGTTTCCATACAGGCGACATTCTCTTTGAGGTCAGGGCGATTGCGAATAAACCACTGCATCCGCCGTTTGAAACCCGGAAATTTTTCCAGGGTTTCGAGTTCCAGCACGATGACAGCATAGAGCGGAATTAAGCCCACCAGCGATCGCACCTTCAACGGTAACTGTTGCCCATCGGGTAAATGTAGCGCATCGTAATAGAAGCCATCGACCTCATCCCACAGCGCAATATTGCTTTCGCCAATGCCATCGATCGCGTCGGCAATGTAGAGAAAATGCTCAAAAAACTTACTGGCAATGTCTTCGTAGCTGTCGTCGGCTTTGGCTAATTCGAGGGCGATCGCCAGCATATTCAGGCAATACATGCCCATCCAACTGGTGCCATCGGCTTGGTTGAGGTAGCCGCCCGTGGGCAATTCGGCACTGCGATCGAAAATGCCAATGTTATCCAACCCCAAAAAGCCACCCTGAAACACATTGTTGCCCGCCATATCTTTGCGGTTCACCCACCAAGTAAAGTTGAGCAGCAACTTGTGAAAGACCCGTTGCAGAAAGGCGCGATCGCCCTTCCCAGTGGATTTTTGCTCAATTTGATAGACCTGCAATGCCGCCCACGCCTGCACCGGAGGATTCACATCGCTAAATTTCCATTCATAGGCCGGGAGTTGGCCATTGGGATGCATATACCATTCACGGGTGAGGCGATCGAGTTGCAACTTGGCAAACGCCGGATCGATCATCGCTAACGGAATCAAATGAAATCCTAAATCCCACGCGGCAAACCAGGGATACTCCCACTTGTCGGGCATGGAGAGAATATCTTCACTGAACAGTGTGCCCCATTCGTGATTGCGTCCGGCTTTGCGATCGGTAGGCGGCGCGGGTTGTCCCGGATCGCCTTTCAGCCAGTCATTCACGCTGTATTGATAATATTGTTTGCTCCAGAGCAGTCCGGCAAACGCTTGGCGTTGAATATTGCGTTCATCGTCCGATTGGGGAAAGGGCGAAACCTCTTGATAGAACTGATCGGCTTCCTGTTTCCGGGTCTGAAAAATCTGCTCAAACTCAGCGCTAAACGGGGCGGACAATTGGGACCGATCGCTCAACCGCAGGCGCACGGTTTTGGTGGCTCCTGGTGCCAAGGTCAGCGAATAACGGGCGGCAAATTTTGTGCCGACCCGATCGGGATTAATCGCTTGAGCATCACCATTCACCACATAGTTATTAATGCCATCTTTCACATAGGGCGATCGATTCGCTGTGCCAAACAATCGCTGATAATTGGTTTCGTTATTCGTAAATAGTAATTCTGCATCACCCTCACAGTAAAGCCAATGCGTTGCCAGGGTGGGATGCTGGGCTTCGAGTTGACTGAACGTTGGATCAGAATGCACGACTTTGATCAAGGGCGGTGTGATGTCCGGATTCCAGTCCCAGAGATTGCGAAACCATAGCGTGGGTAATAACTGTAAGGTGCTAGCTTCACTGCCGCGATTGGCGATCGTGATTTGAATCAGAATATCTTCCGCTGTGGCTTTGGCATATTCTACAAAGACATCGAAGTAGCGATCGCCATCAAAAATACCAGTATCCAGCAATTCAAACTCGGGTTCTAGTTTGCCGCGGCGTTGATTTTCTGCGACTAATTGAGCATAGGGAAATGCCTGCTGTGGGTACTTATACAGGCATTTCATGTAGGAATGGGTCGGGGTGCTGTCGAGATAAAAATAATATTCCTTGACATCTTCGCCATGATTGCCTTCATTGCCTGTTAAGCCAAAAATGCGCTCCTTGAGAATGGGATCGTGACCATTCCACAGGGCGATCGCAAAACATAAGCGTTGTCTTGTGTCAGAAATTCCGGCAATGCCATCTTCACCCCAACGGTAGACGCGCGATCGGGCCTGGTCGTGAGGAAAATAATCCCAAGCCGAGCCATCGGGGCTGTAATCCTCCCGCACCGTGCCCCATTGTCGCTCACTTACATAGGGTCCCCAGCGTTTCCAGTAGGCGATCCGGTCTTGGTCTTGCTGCAATCGAAGTTTCTCTGGAATCATCAAACTTCTCCGGTACGGTGAATAACGATCTAAAGAGTTTGCTAACAGAATTCTGCGTGTTTTTAATAAAAGCAGCCTGAGAACTAGATGAGAAAGCACATCTTTGTCAGACCGGCGGCTTTGCCTGAGCACCAACTATGGTTGTTTTTTCCAGTCGTCGGTCAGTAAACCTGAGAACCGTTACATAAATCCTACCCAAAGTTACTCAAGATTGGACAATATTGGACTTTGAGCTTCGTTTACTTCCTGCTTCATCCTGGTAGTGTCGGCACTCAC
>NZ_JAEQCT010000034.1:0-68403 GCF_020738205.1 Microcoleus sp. PH2017_24_DOB_U_A | reverse complement strand
AGGTGTCATCACCCTCAAAACGTAGTTGTAACTGAGGCTGGCTATCTCTTCACCTTTAGGTACTGGTTGTCCTGTTATGTCCGGTGATTGGTGGATAGCGCTCGACATAAGCCCCATCGACTAATTGCAGAATTCGCCATACCCGCCCGTTAAACCGCCAAAACTCAGGCACTCCCATACTCGCATAGAGTGTATTTTTATTGAGATCCGTATGGGTAATATCCACTTCCACGACTAAATCCGGGGCAGGATCGACATTCAAATTAACCGGGCGATCGGCAACTAAGGCATAATTCTGGATATAGTACCCATTGTCGGGTTCGGCGCTCTTGAGTAGGTCTTCGCGATCGAGCGTAGTCGATCCCATCGTCTTGATTTTCATGCCCATCTCCACCACAAGGACTTGAATCAAGCGTTCGATCAAGCGAGCAGAGCGTTAGTGTCCTTCGAGGGACTGGGTAATTTCTAACACTCCGTTATCGTAGGTAAAGCGGGCGCGGGTGCGATCCGCCAGCAAACTTTGAATTTGCTTGAAGGCCTGCCAATCGAGGTCGCGAAAGGTGAGGCGCTTTTCTCCGACAAGTTGAGGTGGCGGCTCTAACAACATCAAAATTACCGCAATTTGAGATCGGATCGGATGTACGGTTGAAACCGCTTCTACACAAACGATGTCCGCCTCCGGGGACTAAGGATCGCGAATTAAATAACTTACAATTTTAATTATTGTGGGATGGGCGTCCCGCCCGTCCAGAAAGGGCGGGCGTCCCGCCCACCCCACTTTCAAGAGTGTAAATTATTTAATTTCTATTCCTAAGAGAGGATAACGTAATTTTAACCGCCACTCTTCAACTCCTCGCTCGATCGCGTGCAAGCTTGTATAGACGCGGTTTGGAACCGTCTTCTGAACCTTATTATAAGATATTTCTTCAACAAGTCTTGTAGTGCAGGCATCCTGAGTGCGATCGATTTTGGTGCTACTCGTTCTGCTCTTCAACCGGCGTCCGGCGGGTTTTGTTTGTATAGACGCGGTTTCAACCGCCCGGTTTCAACCGCCCGGTTTCAACCGCTGAGTTTCTCCCCAGTACCCCGAGTGAAAAAAAATAAGACTTAGGGG
Source organism: Microcoleus sp. PH2017_24_DOB_U_A (assembly GCF_020738205.1). Taxonomy (NCBI): domain Bacteria; kingdom Bacillati; phylum Cyanobacteriota; class Cyanophyceae; order Oscillatoriales; family Microcoleaceae; genus Microcoleus; species Microcoleus sp. PH2017_24_DOB_U_A. The sequence goes on along the minus strand of NZ_JAEQCT010000034.1, from coordinate 67,289 downwards.
AACAAGCCTGCTACTGTTAGTGTCAAACGCAAGTATAATTATTTAACGTTTCGACTACCCTATTTAATTGCTGCCTCAGTCGCCACCGCCCCTATGCCATCAACAGTCAATACAGAATCAACAGCGGTTCAATTTAACCAACAGGGAGAAATATACTTATCCCAACGGAAATTAGCAGAAGCGATCGCCTCCTGCGAGCAAGCTTTAAAGATTGACCCCAATTTTGCACCGGCTTACAAAACTTTGGGCAATGCGCTGCAAGCTCAAGGCAGAATGGAAGAGGCGCGGCACTGGTACGCTAAAGCTATTGAAATTGCACCGAATTTTGCGGAAGTATACGCGAATTTAGGCAGCATTGGCGCGCAGCAGGAAAAATGGTCGGAGGCGATCGAGTTTTACCAAAAGGCGATCGCGCTTAAGCCTAATTTCGCCGGAGTATACCGGAATTTAGCCAAAGTATTCGGACAAATTGGCAAAGCGGCAGAAGCTCAAGAATGCTGGTATCGCGCATTCTGTTTGGAACCGGAAAAAGCATCTCCGGCAGAACATTTAAGTATGGGTGATGCTTTCTTTCGGCAAGAAAAGTTCCCGGAGGCGATCGGCTGTTACGATCGCGCCATAAAATTAAATCCTAATCTACCTCAAGCTTACCAAAACTTAGGCGAAGCGCTGAAAAAAGAAGGCAAGTTACAGGAAGCGACAGTATATTATCGTAAAGCTATTGAACTGAACGCAGCTAATGCTAGAAACGGCAGCGAGGGAGAGCAAACTTTGGCGGGTGCAACTGCAACTAACGGTGCAGCAGTTAAACCGCAACCCGCAGCACCCCCAGCCAAGCCGGTAGTCAAGCCACCAGTACAGCAAGCAGTTAATTCTACAATTAGTATAGAAGATCCAGAAGCATACAAAATACTCGCAGAAGGCTATTTTGCTCAGGGAAAATTGGAACAGGCAATTTCTGCTTGCAAAAAAGCTTTACAAATTAAGCCGGAAGCGCCACTTTATAAAATGCTCGGCAACGCCCTGCAAGCAGGTGGCAAAATTGATGAAGCTAAAAGTTGCTATGTCAAGGCAATCGAAATTAACCCGAATTTTGCCGAAGCCTACGCTAATTATGGCAGCATTTGCGCGCAGCAAGAACAGTGGCAGCAAGCGGTTTCTGCTTACGAAAAGGCGATCGCCATAAAACCGGATTTTGCCGGTGCTTTACGAAATTTTGGGAAACTTTTGGCGCAGTTAGGCAAGTCGGAGGCGGCAGCCGAAGCCTGGTATCGAGCATTTGCGATCGACCCGAAGTCGGGCACTGCTGAGGAACACGAGAATTTAGCCAAAACTTTGATCGAGCAAGGTAAGGTTGAGCAAGGAATCGACTGTTATCGGCGCGCGGTTGAGTTAAACCCAAATTCTGGCGCAGCTTATCATGAATTGGGCGAACTTCTGAAGGGTCAAGAACAGTGGGAAGCGGCAGTAGATGCTTACACCAATGCAATTAAAACAAATCCCGAACTTTCTTGGTCGCACAACAATTTAGCTGAGTCGCTGGTTAAGTTGGAACGCTGGGAAGAAGCTATAAATGCTTACCGCAAGGCGATCGAATTAAATCCAGATTTTAGCTGGTCTCACAACAATTTAGCAGATGTGCTGCTGAAGTTGGAACGGTGGGATGAAGCTGTAGAGGCTTACCGAAAAGCAACAGAATTAAATCCAGATTTCAGTTGGTCACACAACTATTTAGCAGACGCGCTGATTAAACTGGGAATGTGGGAAGAGGCTATTTCGGCTTACCAAAGGTCGATCGAACTAAATCCCGATCATTTCTGGGCCCACAACAATCTAGCCGAAGCGCTGGTGAATTTGGAACGCTGGGATGAGGCGGTGGTTGCGTACCGGCGCGCTAACGAACTGAATCCGAGTTTCTTCTGGTCTCATAGCAAGTTGGGCGATGCGCTGCTAGAAATGGAAAGATGGGATGAGGCGATCGCAGTTTACCGTCGCGCGGCGGAGTTGAATCGCGATTTTCCGTGGACTTATTACAACATGGGGACGGCTTTTGAGAAGTTGGAACGGTGGGATGAGTCGATCGTTGCTTATCGCTGTGCGGTGGAAATTCAGCCGGATTTGCCGTGGATTTCGCAGAAGTTGGCTGATGCTTTGAGGATGCGATCGCAGTGGGATTTGCAGGATGCGATGCGTTTGTACCAGCGCGCGATTCAGGAAAATGCTGATGACTTGCAGTTGTATCACAAGGCGCTGGAGATTGCACCGAATGATGCTGACCTTTATGTTGGGTTGGCTGATGCTTTGGTGCGGCATGGTTGGGTTGATGGGGCGATCGTCTTCTATCAGATGGCGTTGCAGGTTCGGCCGGGCGATCGGGCTATTTCAGGGATGCTAGATGAAGTCTTAAAAAAAAAGGGGGTAGTTAGGGCTGCGGGAGGCGATCGCGCTATTAACGGACATTCGGGAAGTGCGATCGAAGATACCCCAGGAGTAGCTGCGGAGTACCACGAATTAGGTGAGTCTCTGCAACAAGAAGGTAAATTTACCGAAGCTATTGCCGCCTACCGCAAAGCAATTGCCATTAATCCTAATTACTTTGGAACTCACCACAATTTAGGAGATGTTCTGAAATGGATGGGGAAAATTGATGAGTCCATTAAAAGCTATCAGAAATCTACACAAGTAAATCCAACTTTTGTTTGGTCGCACCACAACTTAGCAGATTTATATCAACAAGAAGGTCGTCTAGATGACGCTGTGGTGGCTTATCGGAAAGCGATCGCTCTCGATCCTGAATTTGGTTGGTCGTACCACAATTTAGCAAAAACTTTAGCTAAACAAAACAAGCTTTCCGAAGCTCTAGAAGCTTATCAAACAGCGAGTAAACTCGATCCGAAACTTTTTGGTTTGGATTATCAAAACCTACGAGATTCGCTATTCCTCGGTCAAGATCCTGCATACACCAAGTGGCGCGCTAAGCACAGTCCCAGAGAATCTGACTTGCGTAAAATGGCGGAAACACTAGAAATATTTAGCTACAAGCCACTGATTAGCATTGTGATGCCAGCGTACAATACGCCAGAAAATTATCTCAGGGAAGCTCTAGACTCAGTTATCAATCAAATATATCCGTACTGGGAACTGTGCATTGCTGACGACTTATCAACTGCGCCTCATGTCAAGCGGATTTTGCAGGAGTACGCAGCTAAAGATAGTCGCATAAAAGTAGTTTATCGAACCAAAAACGGTCACATTTCTCACTGTTCCAATTCTGCTTTGGAGTTGGCGACGGGTGAATTTATATCTCTGCTAGACCACGATGATACGCTGACACCAGAGGCATTGTATGAAGTGGTGCTGCTGCTGAACCGCCACCCGGAAGCGGACATGATTTATTCGGATGAAGATAAAATTTACGAAGACAAGGAACTAATCAATCCTTTTTTCAAGGCAGAATGGAGTCCCGATTCATTCCTGTCTCGGATGTACACCTGCCATTTGGGAACTTACAGGAAAAACTTAATTGATGAAATCGGCGGTTTTAGAGCAGGTTTTGAGGGAGCTCAAGATTACGATTTGGTTCTGAGGTTTACCGAAAAAACTGACAAGATATTTCACATCCCTAAAATTCTTTACCACTGGAGAATGCACGCGGGTTCGGCTGCTGGCGGTGTAGATGCAAAACCCTATGCCTATGATGCAGGGCAAAAAGCTTTGCAAGAGGCGATCGAGCGCAGGGGCGAACCGGGTAAAATTGAAGGCGTCCCCTACTTTTTGGGACACTTTATTGCACGCTATACAATAGCTGATTACAAGCGGGTGAGCATCATTATTCCCACGCGGGATTTAGGCGATGTCTTGGACAATTGCTTGGAGTCCATCTTTACTAATAGCGTCTACCCCAACTACGAAGTTATCGTCATCGACAACGGCAGTCAAGAGAAACACACGGCGGAAATTTTGGCTAAATGGAGGAATCAAGAATCAGCGAGGTTTAAAAGTTACCGCCTCGATATTCCGTTCAATTTCTCGAAGATTAACAACTACGCTGCTAGCAAGGCGGAGGGAGATTATTTGCTGTTTTTGAATAACGATACAGAGGTAATTACTCCCGACTGGATTGACGGGATGGTGGAACAAGCTCAGAGAAGCTCGATCGGGGCTGTGGGTAATTTGCTGATATATTCAGATAACAAAATCCAGCACGCGGGAGTGGTGATGGGGCTAGGCGGCGGAGTTGCCGGTCACAGTTATTATCATATGCCGCGATCTATTCCTGGCTATTTCGGAAATGTGGTAGGCATGAATAATGTTTCAGCGGTAACTGCTGCGTGTTTGATGTGTCGCCGCGAAGTATTTGAAAGTGTTGGGGGGTTTGACGAAGAGCTAACAGTGGCATACAATGATGTGGATTTGTGTTTGAAGATGTTAGAAAAGGGCTGTCGCAATATTTACTTACCTCATGTAGTTCTCTATCACCACGAATCTAAAAGTCGCGGTTATGAGGATTCGCCAGAAAAGAAAGCTCGGCTGAATAAGGAATCGAAGCTGATGGAAAGTAGGTGGCAAAAATATATTGACAATGACCCTTATTACAGTCCCCATTTAACTAGAGCGTGTCAAGACAGCGGTATTAGATTGGAGGACGAGAATTGGCGGCCAACTAATTAGGAACGAACATCCCCATGAGGGGTAGGCACGGGGGTACTACCCCTACAAATCAACAACCTGTAGGGGCGGTGCCCCGTGCCCGCCCTGGATGCCGGGGGAATCGCAAGGATTGTAACTTAGACAGAAGACCGATACAATTCATCAGACGGCACCAATGTCAACAACCTGTAGGGGCGGGTTCGCCGATAGCTTCAAGTGATACCCAAAGACTAAAAAACCCGCCCCCACCCGGCGCTTATAAAGCCTATCTCGACCAAACTAAAAAAATGAAATCTACGGTACAAAATTATGAATAACTCATTACAAGTCCACGAAGAAACTGCTTCTAATTATTTTCACAAAGGCAACCTCCTCAAACAGTCTGATAAATTACAGGAAGCCGCCGCCGCGTACCAGCGCTGTACGGAACTCAGCCCGGATTTTTCCTGGTATCACCACAACTTAGGTGAAATTTTGGCGAAATTGGAGCAGCGGGATGGGGCTGAGAAAAGTTACCGCAGGGCTTGTGAACTCAACCCGAATTCGGCTTGGTCTTGGCACAATTTAGGGGAGGTTTTGGAACAGCAGGGCAATATCAATGAGGCCGTGGCTGCGTACCGCAAAGCTGTGGAATTATACCCTGATTTCTATGAGTTTCATAATAGTTTGGGTAAGGGTTTGTGCTTGCAAGGTCAATTGGATGAATCTGTAAGTTGTTTGCGAAGAGCGATCGAGCTTGACTCGGAATCGGCTTTACCTTACCAAAATTTGTGGGAGGCTTTGGCAAGGCAGGGACGGGTTGATGAAGGGATTGAGTGCTTGCAAAGGGCGATCGAGCTAAATCCAGGCGAGGGAGATTTGTACCTGAAGTTGGCAGAGGCTTTGCAAGGTAAGAATGAGTTTGCAGAAGCTGTTGGTTATTACCGAAAGGCGATGCAGTTGAAGCCTGATTTCCATTGGCTTTACTATAAATTGGGAACGGCTTTATCGGCACAGGGTCAATTGGAGGAGGCGATCGCATCTTACCGGAAGGCGGCTGAGTTGGAACCGGGTTCGGCGATCGTCCATCACTATTTGGGGCATACTTTGTCGATCGTGCAGCGGTGGGAAGAGGCGATCGTATCTTACGGTAAAGCGCTTGAGCTTGTACCGGATGCAGCGGTGATTTACCAGCATTTGGGCGATGCGTTGACAAGGCTGCAAAAGTGGGAGCAGGCTGTGGGAGCTTATCGTAAGTCGGTTGAGTGCGATCGGAATTCGTTAGAGGCTCAGGATCATTTGGGGTTTGCTCTGTATCAGTTGGGGCGTTACGATGAGGCGATTTCTGCCTATCGCAGAGCGCTGGAAATTGCTCCTAATTCGGATGTAGTGAACTGTCATTTAGGTGATGCTTTGCGAGGACGAGCTCGCCTTCAACCGCTTCAGAAAGAGGTTGAGCTGGATTTGGATGAGGCGGTAAAGTGTTATGGCAGGGCGATCGAATTGAATCCAAGTAATTTGGAAGCAGCTCAAAAGGCTGTGGAAATGAAGTCAGACGACTCGCAGCTTGATTTGCAGCTAGGTAAGGCTTTGGCAGAACAAGGGCAGTTAGATGGGGCGATCGCTCAGTACCGCCGTGTTCTTGATCGAAATTCTGACTCTTGGGAGGCGGAGCATTATTTAGGCGAAGCTTTGGCCAAACAAGGGCGGTGGGATGAGGCGATCGATGCTTACCGCAGGGCGATCGAGATTCGGCCTGAGTCTTCTTTGTGTTACTGCGGTTTAGGCAATGTTTTGATGAGCAAGGGTGCGGTAGAGGAGGCGATCGGGGCTTATCGTTCGGCGATCGAACTGAACCCAGACTTTTCTGAGTCGCACAACAAGTTAGGGGATGCCTTAGCAAAACTTGGGCGCATAGATGAAGCTAGTGGTTGTTACCGTCGCGCTTTAGAATTACGAGCGAAAGTTTCTTGATTGCCAAATAACTTGTGCCAGCCACTAAAAAATTGCTTCGATCGGGGCGCTACTTTTGGGCTACCCCGATATTTCTCTTTTATCCGCCATCTATTTTTAAATAAAAAATAATAAGTTTATTTATAACCCAATACGGTTTACTTAACACTTTTTTGGGAAGTTCATCTGACGATTTTATAGGCAGTACAGGAGTTTTTTGCAAGTCAGATCCTTCTTAAGTCAACTGTATTGATTTATAACCAAAAATTTAGAAAAATTAGCGGTTTTTTAATAATAGAAGAGTTGGTAAACAGCTAAATTAGAATCAAACAAATGCAAGAAGATCAGATGAAGCCTTAAGATTACCCAGCCTTACTCTGACTACCTTGCCGAAACTTCCCTAACGATTTTGACAAGTTCCTCATAAATAACCGACCAATCACAATCATAATTCCTACCAGGTAAATCCACTATATAATTTCTATGAACCCATCTTGGAGGTATAATGTTTTCCCGAATAAGTGATGATTCTAGATGGTCTTTAACCCAATCCATATCGTAATAATCAGTATGTGAATGAGTGACACCAGGTTTAGTAGCTATCCATATTAACCTTGACATTCCAGAACCTAAAGGAGCAGAGTATACATCTATAGCATGGGCTAAAACTACCTTTTCCCCAGTAGTTCCACCAATACCGCAATATGTCTTAATGTTGGGCGGAAGGAGCGCGATAATTTGATTCATAATATCCAGATCTTTGGCAATCATTAACTCAGAGTGAAAGTCTTCTACTTCCAGACGAGACCACCCATCAAAAACTACTCCCAAATTAGGAAAATCCTCAGCCAATTTTTTGATAATATTAGCATTTCCCTCAACCTGAGATGCCCAAGTTCTACTACTTCTAATTTGAATGGACAACAGAGGAAAATTTTGTTTAGCCATTTTTACTTCTTCTAAAAACTCTCGATTCTCAGAAGATTTTTCCAATGAAAATTGAGTAACGCGATCTGCTAAATTTTGACTAATAAATAAGTCATTTACTTGAACCGCAAAATAGTTATTATCTATAATAGTTTGAAATAGCTCTTCATTATTAGCTAATTTAGTAATTTTATGGCTAGGTATTTCAGGAAAAACGCTACTAATATTAAAAAATTCTTTATTTCCGACTAAAAACTTTTCGATTTTATCTAAAATATCGTTTGATTGAAGATAGAGAATACCTGATAAATCATTCCAGTAATAGTGACCAATACTTTTATTAAATCCTAGATCGAATACAATTTTTTTAGGAATTTCTGTTTGTATATAAAATTTAACTTTTTGATAACTGCTGACTAGAGAAGATTTTAAAATATTGATGATTTTAGTGATTTCATTAGAAAGTAACCAGTCAGGAGAAAATTTTATAATTAGCGATTTTCGGGGTACATAAATACACATTTTACCCCTACAAATATTACCAATTACTAAGTAAAATATTTCCTTCCCAACAAAGCGGTAAGCGTGCATCAAGAGTGAATTTCCATAATTAATATAAAAAGATTGATTAGATCTCAAGATTTCACCACTAAAAGGGCATAATGAATAAATATAGCCAGTTTCTACTATCGCTTTACTACAAGCATGATTTTTAGAAAATTCCCATAATTCAGAGACCGTTTCGACGTATTTTCGAGAAAGTTTTACTTTGGATGTAGGGTGGAAACTATTAATATAAATTTCTTGTAAATTAATATCGTCTTTTTTTGTGATTTGTAGATTATCTAATGATATACCATTATCAGTGAATAATTTTCGATCTAAATCGGTTAAATTATTTAGATCGATAATTGTATAGTTACTATTTTTATCAAAATAAGCTTGAGCTTCAGCTTTTGTGGGAAGTGATTCATAAATATCATCACTTTCTCCTAATTGATTTAATTTTTTCCACAGTCCTTCATAATTTTCTTCTACTGCTTCTGGGAATTTGTCTTGATTAGTCTGATTGTCAACTTCTTGGTTATGACTAAATTGTGGGGCTTTTTGGAAACAACCGATCGCCTGATCCATTAAATCTTTTTCTGCCAAATACCGACTAAAATCATAATAAACCATCGCATAATGAGGATCGCCCTTCAATACATAATCAAAACAAGCAATTATTTGAGATAAACGACCTTGTTTAGCTAAATTTACTCCCAAGTCAGGGTTGATTTTAATGGCATTATAATAAGCAATATTAGCTTCATTTAAATTTTCTATTTTGTATAACAATTCCGCTAGATTATAATAAGAAGTTGAAGCTTTGGGGTTAATTTCAATCGCGGCTTGAAAACACTTTATCGCCTCATCATATCGAGATAGCTTGGTAAAAGTTTCCCCTAAATTATGGTAGCACCAATGGAATGAGGGGTTTTGTTTAATAGCCATTTGGTAAAAATCGATTGCTTCTAGGAACTTTCCTTGTTGCTTCAGTTGGTTAGCAGTTTGAAAATAGTTTATAGTCATTATTATGCTAGCATATGATGGGTAGCGAACAGTACAGAACGTCACGACTGCTGATGATTCTCAACAATATAATAACAGATAGCCAACAATTTCTAGCTTGGTGAATAATAATTAAGCAAAAAATATTTTATTAGCAGTTTATCGCTCCCCATGTCAAGGAGTATGACTGCGGTTAGAGATATTCAGCCCTTGACCCCTACTCAAAAATATTTAGCCCTACTTGAGTAGTGATGCTGTGCCACAATCAGGTAAAATATATAAGCCAGTGCTGGGAAGCAGAGCGCTACTCAGTGTCAACTGATATTTTATTTTACATAAATAATAATCTTCGATGTAAGGATGAGAGGGCTATGAGCGAATTCCACAAGGACAAGCAACTGCAAGAGGAAGGCAAGCTAGAAGAAGCTATCGCTGCTTGCGAGCAGGCACTAGAGCTCAATAGCAACGATTCCTGGACACACCACCACATGGGGGAAGCCCTATCCAAACTGGGTCGATTCGATAAAGCCGTCACTGCCTACCGCCATGCAATAGAGTTCAAACCAGATTTCTCTTGGTCTTACCACCACTTAGGGGATGTTCTAGCCCAACAAGAACAGTGGGAAGAATCGGCCATAGCCTTCGGCAAGGCAATTAAACTCAATCCCGAACATTTTGGGACTTACGTCGGGCTAGGCAATAGTTTAGCAAAATTGGGTAAACTGGATGAAGCGATCGTCGCTTACCGCCGTGCAACTGAGTTGAACCCTGAGGCTGATTGGATTTATCATACCCTTGCAAATGCAGTGCGACAGCGAACTCAGTCGGATTTAGCAGAAGCGATCGCTTCCTATCGCCAAATTATAGAACTCAATCCAAACAACGTAAAAGCTTATCAAAATCTTTTGGAGGTTCAACCTGACAACTGGGAAGCCTGCTTGCAGTTAGGAAATATTTTGGTAGAACAGAGAAAACTCGATGAGGCGCTCGCGGTTTATCGTCGTCTAGTGGCATTATCACCTCTGGAGAAACATTATCAGCAGTTAGGGGAACTTCTAGGGAAATTGAGTCACTGGGACGAGGCGATAGCCACATATCGTCGGATCTTAGAACTAAACCCCGAAGCCTATGAATATCACTATCAGCTAGGCGAAGCTATCTATCAACGGGTAAATCAGAACCCACAAACTTTTTTTAATGATTACAATCTAGGTAAATTACCCCACATAAAATACCAAATATTTGATCCAAATTTACCGGAAGTCTGCCTCATTAATGACGAAAAATTCTTACAAGCAACCGATCACCTAGATGACGCAACCTATTCAGTCGAGCTTTACAGAGTTTATCTGAGACGTTCTCTTTCTGAAGCAGAAAAGCAAGGTTGTATTGATTGGCTACAAATTCCGGGTAACAGTCGGGTATTGGGTCTGAATGCTTGGCGAACTAAAGCATTTCCCGAGTTTCATCAACTATTGGAAATCTCAATTATCTCAGTGTGTTTGGAACAAGCTACTGCTTGTTATCGGCGCGCGGTCGAGCTATGTCCAAGCCATTATCAATCTTATTACCGTTTAGCAAATATCTTAATTGAACAGGAGAACTCTCAAGCTGCGCTCTCAGTTTACCATCAATTAAGCTTGCGTTTAGCAGAAGTAGGCAGACTGGATGAAGCAGTAGCCTGCTTCCAAAAAGTTCCGCAAATTATACCGCTCGATCGGCAAGAAGTTTACGAATCTCTATGGAAGGGGTTCAATCAATTAGGGACAATCGACCAGCAGTATTCCTACTATCCAACCGATCTGCAATCATCAGAGATTGAACAATACTTTGTTCGTAAAAGTAAATATACTGTTATGAATATTTGGAATTTAAGCGAGGACGAGCGAGGATTTTTAGAAAAAAATAACATTTATTTAGCTAATATTCACTTGATAGCCCAAGATCAGATAGCATTAGAAGAAATATATATTAATAACTTTAGACAAGATAATCAACCCAAGGAGTTGGTCAAGCTATATCCAAAAACTGAATATAGTAAATTTGTGACTCATCAGCATTTGAATCAAATTAATGCTTATCAGCAAAGTATAGTCGAAACAGGTTATATTTATTCAATATGTCCAGTCAGTGGCAAAATCATTAGATCGAATCAATCTTTTTATGATACTGGTTGGCTGCCAATCATAAGTTATAGATTTGTATGTTATGAGACTTATTATCTGACAGTAGGACACTTTTGGGGGCCGAAACTATTTATTTATTTTCCCCGATTAGAATTAATTATTCATCTTTCTCATCCTCACGCCGAGTGGCAAGCCAAAGATGTTATTAATCGGCTCAAGGCTAATATGGTTAGTTATTGGCAAGACACACTTAACTATATATCAACGCCTACTAAAAAGGTAGCAGCAATTTTGGGGACAATTCCTAATATAGGACACTATTTTTGGAATGAGGTTACAGGAATTTACTATTTACATGAGAATGAGATATTATCTAAATTGGATCTAATATTAATAGAACCTCATGAATATTTTAATTTGGGGGATATTTTTCCAGAAGTCTTTGATAAAATGAGGCGCATTGCAGACAAGAAAAGTGTTTTTAAGACAATTCTTGGAGAGAATTACTCTGCGTTAAGAGCTACCAATGTAGTTGTCAAAGAAAATTTAGCAAGCAGAGTATATACTGGTTCAGTAAAAAAGTGTTCTCAATCTGTACTCGAAGAAATAGAACAAACAAGAAAAAAGCATTTTCCCCTGTTGTGGTTCGGAATCCGCACCCACAACAAGTCATGGGTATCCCAGGTAGAAGGAATCGTAAATATTATCAAAAGTTTGGCAACAAATTTTCCGAATCTAGGAGTTGTCATTGACGGTTGGTCTCGGATAGAAAGCGAAGATCCTTATGGAGAATCTATGATAGCCAAAGATCGAGTTACTCTAAAAAAAATATTAGATATTATCCCCTCTAGTATCGGTATATACAGTACAATTGGTTCTATGATCTATGAAAAAGTTGCTTGGGCTCATGCTATTGATTTATATGTCATACCACTTGGCTCTGGAAGTACCGTGGTTTCCTGGATAGCCAACAAACCCGGTGTGATGCACGCAAACAGCACGATCAATCAGGGTTTCCGAGAACAAGTTACTAACGGTCGAGAAAATTCTGTACCGCCAGTATTTATAGCTGTGGAAAATGTTGTAGATATTGCAGACCCGCAGGTTCCGCCTTATAACCTATCGTATGATATGGATTGGAAAGTGATTTACACTGAAGTTATCAAAATTATCAACGGATTAGAGTTACCAAATTTGTAAGTTATATAAAAATAAATCATGATGTGTCAAACCGATCCAAATACCCAACTACTCAATAAAAATCGCCTTCTGTTCATCCATCTTCCTAAAACAGGGGGATCGACTATGCACGAGATAATCAAAAATTATATCTTTCAAGGAGATAATGATTATTTGTCTGTTGGGAATCAAGAACAAGTTAAACAATTTCAGGGACTCAATTTTGAACAGGTATCACCCTACAAAGTTATTGCAGGTCATATTAATTTTACGATAGCTAAAAGTAAACTTGGTGAAAGCATTAGGCAATTCTTTACATTTACCATCTTGAGAAACCCAGTATCTCAAAGTATATCTTTGTATCAGTATATATTACAAACACCCAAACATAAGCAACACAGTAAAGTTAAAGAAATTAGCTTTGAAGAGTTTATTGATAGCAATTATTATACCCCAAATATCCAATGCAAATTAATTAGTAATCAGCATTCATGGAAGGCAAGTTTAGAAATTTTAAAAAATGACTTTGATTGTTTTGGTACCCTAGAAAATTTTGACAGGATCGTCGCAGAGGTTTGTCGGCACTTTGGCAAGACTGTACCTAGTTATGAAATACTCAACAAGAGCCACAAAATTGTACACCAACAGGCAATAAACTATAGCTTATTCGAGAAAATTCTTAGCAGGAACGAGCAAGATGTTAAGCTTTACACTATTGTTAAGGCTATAGAAGAAGAATCCCAGAGTAGATCGACCGATGCTAATTCCTTCCAAACAAAAGCTGACAGAGAACCTGTATTCAAGAAAAACTTAGAACTATCCAGATCTAGACTATTGGATTTTAAGCAGGATTTGGAGCATTATAAAACAGGATTGAGAGCGCTATAAAACCCGAATAAAACAAACAGATCGTAGATAGCCTGTAGTTGACAATACAGGAAGATTGGCTGTCGCACGCACTCATTGCACTCGTTCTAAATGTAACTCAGCTTGTTTGAGTTGCGATCGCAAATGCTCTAATTCTAGCTGCATCTGCTTTGCTGTATACTTCCAAGCCCTAGATTGGGCTTCTATCTGATTTTTCTCTTCCTGCACAAGTTCTAGTTTCGCCTGTGCCTGCTGGGCCATTTGCCTTCTGTGTTCTGATTCGGATTCTAGTTGCTGTTTCTCCAACTGAGAGGCTTGCAGTTGCGACTGCGATTGTATTAACTTTTCCTGAATTATCTCTAATTGCGTTGCTACTTCTTTTGCTTCAGATGTGAATGCTAAATGCTGAGCTTCGATTACAGCTAAATTATCTTGGGCGTACTGACTGTATTTGTTATAAATAATCTCCCTAGTCCGTACAAAATCAGCCCGGTTTTTGCTGGTTGTTGTCGTGCTATCATCTCTGCGTGTAAATTCGCAAGTGGTTTGATTGATATGGGCAATTTTAAAGCTGCGGGAGAGGCGAATCAGCAAATCCCAATCCTCGTGAGTGTTCAAATTAACGTCAAACAGCCCAGTTTCATCTAAACAGGATTTTTCGTGCATCAAGCACAGCATGGGAATGAAATTACCCACTAAAATTTTGTTGTAATCGAAATCCAAAGAGTAGGGAACGCTGCGGTTAATAGTCACGTATTGCCCGTTTTGCTTTTGTTGCTCTGCCATCACAGCATCGCTGTAAGCGACTTTATAATCACTGTTTTTCAAAAATTCTACTAAAGTTTGAATGTGGTTAGGATAGTACATATCGTCATCGTCTAGATAGGCGATGTATTCGCCGCGAGCAGCGCGAATTCCTGTATTTCGGGCGGCGGAACGTTCTTGATTTTGAGAGTGATTGAGATAAGTTATATTACTTTCACTGTTAAGTTTATCGAGTCTTGTTTGAATGTCAACTCCTCCATCATTAATCACAATAATCTGTAGATTTTCATGAGTTTGATTGAGAACGCTTTTTACTGCTATTTCTAGCATTTCTGGGCGATCTTTTGTAGGAATAATTACACTCACAAAAGGTGATTCAGCAATTCTTTGCACAACCGAATTGATTTGAGCATAACCACTGTATCGATTACGTACAATTTGCCTTGTTCGCTCAAAATCATCCCATCTTCTGCTGGTAGTTGTACTGCCATCAGTACGCCATGTAAACTCGCAAGTAGTTTTGTTAATATGAAATATCTTAAATTTCAAAGATATTCTAATCCACAAATCCCAATCTTCGTGAGTATCTAAAGTTTCATCGAACACCCCTACTTCCTCCAAACAATATTTTTCGTGCATGAGGCAGAGGATAGGAATGTAATTATTAACCATCAGTGAGTCTTGCTCAAAATCATAGGAATAGGGAACTGTTCGATTGGTAGTTACATATTTTCCACCTTGTTTTTCTTGCTCCGCTTTCGTGGCATCAGTGTAGGCCACCTTATATTGACTGTTCTCCAGAAAATCTACTAAAGTTTGAATGTGGTGGGGATAGTACAAATCGTCATCATCTAAATAGCCTATGTATTTGCCTGTAGCTATACGAAGGCCTGCGTTACGAGCAGCAGAACGCTCCCTGGGATAATCCTGTTTAACATAGGATATATTACCTCTATAATTGAGTCTATTTAATACTTCTTCGACATCTACTCCACCATCATTGATAACAATTATTTCCGTATTCTGGTAAGTTTGATCGAGAACACTTTGAATTGCAATTTCAAGCATCTCTGGTCTATCCTTTGTTGGAATAATGATAGATACTAACGGTTTTTGGGGTTGAGGTACGGAAAGTTTAGATGGTAAAAACTGCTTAATCTTGAGTTGATTTAATTCAGAGCTAGAAACTGCTACAGGGACGCTAGATACAGGTGTGACATCGCGTTGAATGATGCCATATTCATCCCATACACGATCGGTTTCTGGTTTTGCTACTCCCGATCCATGCTCCAAACCTTGTAAATTTACGTAGTATAATCCAAGAACTTCTGGCAACCGAGTAAAACTTTCAGTTTTGCCAATCCGCAGCCAAAACTCGTAATCTCCAGCACATACAAATTCTGATCGGAAATAGCCATATTTTTGATGCAGAGACTTCCTCCACATCGGTTGCGAACCTATGACACAGCGACGTTCGAGTTCGGTGTAGGAAAACTGCGGCCAGTTCCAGCGTTCCGCTGCTATGGTGGTAGCCCAGGTATCATTTGCAACGCGCGTAATCAACTGGTCAGCATAAACTAAAGCTGTTTTTGGGTGTTCCTCGAAGTAGTTCGCCATTACTTCCAAAGCTTCGGGGTGATGGCGATCGTCGGTGTTAGCGCTAGTAATGTATTGTCCGCGAGCAGTCTGGATGCCTAGATTCCAGGCAGCATAGAGCGTTAAGCGTTCTGATATACGTTTATAAACGATATTGGGATATTGCGCCTGATATTCCTGTACGATATCCGCCTCGTTTTGTTCAGAATTGCAGTCAATAACTATGATTTCAAGTTCGCCTTTTCTGTAAAGAGTTTGCTCTACTAAGTCTTGCAAACAACCGTCAATAAAGATTTCTGAGTTGTAGGTGGAAACTATAGCCGATACTTTGAAAGCAGCTTGAGCAGCCTGCGATTTTATTAAGTCGTCCCGGAAGCTAATATTTTGTTCAGGTCGCTGAACTGTAGCCCATATCCAATGATTTTGCGATTCTATGAAAATAACCTCAAAACCCTGCTCCGTTAACAATCCGGCGAGTTGTTGCTCCGTATAACCATTTCCAAAAAAATTGTATTGTGTTTCTGTATCTGCTTCTTCATCAAACTTGCCAGCAGCGGGATTGTCTTGATAATCGTGTACCTGGATTTTGAAATATCCAGCAGGCTTCAGCACTCTAAATATTTCGCGAAAATAGTTTTTAACCACAGATAGAGAACGAATGTGTTGAAACACAATCGTGGAATAGACAAAATCATAATTTTCACTGCTCAGAGCTTGCAGATCGCAGCCATTATTGACATACACCTCTCCATTCTGCTTGCCGTCAGCCAAATATTTTTTGGCAAACTGAATCATATTTTCTGCAATATCCACACCGTCCACTTGAGCGAACATCTGGCGCAAAGGCTTGATTATGCGCCCAACGCCACAGCCGATTTCTAAAATTTTCCACTCGGATTGGCTCGGAATGCCTTCTAGTATTTGTTTAACGGACGTATTTTGTGAATCCTCCCAAGCTGCAATCTTTTCTTGGAGGGTCATTTTGTCTATCTCTGGACTTGTGAAAACTCTACTGAACATTGCTTCATAAAGAGAGTTCACATTCCAAAATTCACGCTCTTTTGATAAAAAGGCTTGATTAACTGGTTGAGCCAAGTTATCAATTTTATGATGCTTTGTTAAATTTGGGTAATTTTCATTAAGAGACTTGTACTTTTGAAAAGCTTGTTCTCTTAGTTGGGAAGGGTAAAGATTACTATCATATATTTTGTAACATAAATGCAACAAATCTCCTAAAAACAAACTATCACCAATAGCCACATTCTTGTAAGTTTGCTGCTGAGGATGAATTCTCCAGTGCGAAAGTTTTTTATTAACAAAACCGATCTTATAGCTGGTCATAATCCTCAGCCACATTTCAATATCTAATGCTTGCGAAAAAGCTGAATCGAAGAAACCTAATTGATTAAAAACTTCCTTTTTAAGGAGTACAGTAGTTGGTTCTCCAATTCTTTTTATAGACCCATTTAAAATATCAATATCCGCTAAAAGATCCTGACCAGTCTGTACTGATTTTAAATTAGACCAATCTTTATGCAAATCTTGTGCATCTTGATAAATTTGCAGAATTTTTGAATCCTTTAAATTATCTTCACTTGCTAACAAAAGACCGCGTTTTGAGAACACTAAACCAATTGCTTCTTGCTGTTCAGCTAAGTTTACCATTTCTTCAATACAGTTTGGTTCAAGCAAATCATCTTGCAACAAAAATTTTATATATTTGCCCCGTGATTGAGAGATGCAAAAGTTCCAATTGTTAGCTATTCCATATCTTTCATGATGAATAAGGCGACATTCTATTCTAGATTCATTCTGGATCGTATCTTGAGTTATTTGGACTGTATTGTCATTTGAATTATCATCAGAGATTATTATTTCTATATTAGAGTAAGTCTGCAATAATGCACTCGACAGAGCTTCAGCAATATAGTCCTCTCCGTTGTAAGTAGGGATGCAAATACTAACGAGAGGAATACTATTCACAGGTTTTACCAAATTTGACTTTAGTTCCTTCAAACGCGAATTTGATTTTTCAAGATCGGCTTGAATTTGTGCTAATTTGGATATAGATTCTTGCTTATACATTTGCATTATTTGTACCTTGATTCTGTTCTAAGTTTTTTAGTGTTTTACGGATGCTGGATGAGTGAGTGATTGGCTTGTTCCAACAAAATTTTGAAATTGCTTGATTTCTATATTTCTGTAGGTTTAGCTATGTTAATTTTGCCAAATTATAATGACTGAGAATAAGCTTTAGTTTTAGAAATTGGCTTAACTGCAACTGTCCACCGCATCAATTGCTTCCACTCTTCTGAGTTGGTGAGTGCGTAGGTATCGAGTTGATGGTCTTTCTCAGAGTAGAATTTGGCAAAACTCTCTAGCCAGTTTATCAGTGTTTCTGTTTTGGAGAAAGGCGTACACTTCAAGGATTCCTGCAAGCAGTTTTGCATCTTGGTTGCATCCCCGTTTTGGTAGGCATACCACGCATCCCACACTAGAACCGTGTACGGCATCTGGCTCGGTTGGACATCTGTATCGCTAACGGCATATTGCTGGAAGTGCGATCGCTGCAATTCTGCCTGAACTTGATGGAGCTGAGATTGATAATGTTGTGATTCCTCTTGAACTTGATGGAGCTGAGATTGATAATGTTGTGATTCCTCTTGAACTTGATGGAGCTGAGACTGATACTGTTGTGATTCCTCTTGAACTTGATGGAGCTGAGACTGATACTGTTGTGATTCCTCTTGAACTTGACGGATCTGAGACTGATAATGTTGTGATTCCTCTTGAACTTGACGGATCTGAGACTGATAATGTTGTGATTCCTCTTGAACTTGATGGATCTGAGAGTGCGATCGTTTCAACTCTCTATCAAGTTGATGTGTTTTAGACTGCGACTGCTGCAATACGGCTTCTGTGTGATGCTGTTGAGTTTGGGAGTATTCTAATTCTGCCTGAACTTGGTGGAAATGAGAGTGCGCTCGTTTCAATTCCATCCTGCTACTGCGAAGTTTAGACTGCGAATGTTCTAATTGTGTCTGAACTTGTCCAATTTGAGTTTCCAATTGCTGAGATTTCAACTGAATATGCTCTACTTTGGAGTTTGACTGTGCTAATTCTGCTTGAGTTTGATGCAGTTGAAAACGAAATCGCTCTAATTCCAACTCACTATGATGAAGTAGACAATTCTTGTGTGCTAACTCTTCTTGCGACTGTTCCAATACGGCCTGAGTTTGATGCAGTTGTGATTGCGACTGTTCCAATACGGCCTGAGTTTGATGCAGTTGTGATTGCGACTGTTCCAACTCTGCCTGAGTTTGATGCAGTTGTGATTCTGACTGTTCCAACTCTGCCTGAGTTTGATGCAGTTGTGATTCTGACTGTTCCAACTCTGCCTGAGTTTGATGTAGTTGTAATTGTGACTGTTCTAATTCTGCCTGAGTTTGATGCAGTTGACCTTGATACTCTTGCAACAGTGTCTCAGCTTGTTGCATTTGATCTTGGAATTGTTCCAATACTGCCTGAGTTTGATGCAGTTGACTTTGATACTGCTGTAATTCCTCCTGAGTTTGATGCAGCAGATCCTTACGCTGTTCCAACTCCTCTCTAGTCTTGTGCAACTGAAACTTAGACAATTCTAATTCTTCTGGTGATGATATTGATATTACATTTTCATGCTCTTCTAAACCATCGCTTGGGGGGCTTTTTTCATAATAGGGAGCGCAAACTTTTACAACTTCATCTTGGGATATATTAAAATCTCTAAAAGCAATAATATTTCCGTAGCCGCCGTTCGGATAAAATATTGAATCTGGTTCTAAATTAGACGATTGCAATTCAAATATTCGGGCTTCTGTGTCCAGCGCATTGTCTATCATCATGCTGCAATTATATCCGCACTCCTTCAATGCTCTGATACACTCCATAGTAGCGCTTAAATACTTCGGCGACCAACCATATTGACCTTTTTCCCTAGAGTCGCCACCTCCATATTCAAACATAACTATGTTTGGAAGCCAAGCCTTAGGCAATTCCCCCAATTTAGTAATAACGGTAGATTCTGCACCTTCTATGTCTAGCTTTAAACAAGTTACTTTTTGAGCATTTATGTTGAGGAGTAATTTAGATAAAGTCAATGATTGTACTTCTAGCGTTTCTGTTGAAACACCAAACCAGTCCGGTTCAACAGAAGCATAATTACTATCCAATCCAGCAGCTTCATTTCCTAAATGAAGCGTTTTGGTGCCGTTAACATCTGACAGACAGGCTTCTATCAAAGTGATGCCGTCATATTGGCACAAAACCCGCACTCCCTCGACAGGGAGGGGTTCAACGGCGATAGTTTTAAATCCCAGCATGGAAAACATCTCGCAGTAAAATGCAAATGTTCCTACGCCAACATCAATACAAAGGCCTTCTCGCTTTTCGTCTACCAAGGGAAGAACATAGCTTAAAATTCTTTGACAACAAGCTTCAACGCGCATTCCCGATCCTCCTTGCTTATGATGATTCAGATTCAAATTACAGAAATTACTATCTGATAAATATTTTAGCTCAACCAGCCACGATTTGTAACGCTCTGTTATCCAGTTTATTTCTTGTTGTTCCAGGTAAACCCTCCAAACACCTATAGCTCCAGAACTATTTGAGATGTGGTTGTGGTGTAATAAAGTCTTTGAATCGTACAAAAGTTGATTTGAAGCATTAAATTGAGGAGTTAGACTGCTAACAGCCAAACTTAATATTACTTGTTTAGCATTCTCAACCGAGCATTCTTTCTGCACCCATTCTTTTGTATATTCACTGGCTTTCAACCCGAGAAATAAATCCACTTCCCTAATTGCTTTAGCTAGATATGTAACAACATTTTCATATCTTTGTATTAAAAGATTTGGTATGTCTTTGATTTTATGATATGCCTCTATTGCAGAGTCAAGACTTGTGATAAGGTCATGACCATCAATCTGCTCTTTTTTCTTCAGGCTGGCAGCTACGTCTCTAATATCTCTGTAAATGTAACAAAATTTTACACAGCCTTTTAAGCTCATCTCGACGGCTTTTGGGTAGAATTCATGGATTTTAATGACATGAAATAGATCGTCTTTACCCCACTCTAAGAATTGGTCTTGAAAATCCAATAGCTGATTTCCCTCGAAAAAACCTTCTCCTTTGCCTATATCTAATTTTTCTACAAGGCTGCGACAAATATTGTATTGAAGTGTCGATCCCGATCTAGTCATTCCGTTGCATATTACTAACATTTTTATTAAATAGGTATGCAGGTACACTACATGAATAAGTTGCCCTAGGACAAGCTACTCCCAAAATGATTTTTAAGAAGCATACCACAAATGATGGTAATTTTTGCCCGATCGCCCCCACTACACTCAAGCCGTCGCCTTTCCAAGCATATCAGACTTCAGACCTTTGAAGATGTTCCCGCAGGCACCAGTATAGATGGGCGAGCGCCCCGAAGGCTTAAGCCTTCGAGCTTAACAATAGATATTACCGCAAAAATTAATTAACCAAACAGATATTCTTGCTGTCCCATGGAGTCCCTTGCGAGTTATAGCAACCGCCTTGGCGCTTATGGCGTAAACTGAGAATCATCTTCTTTGTTGCGGAGCGATCGCACGTTATGCCCCAACCATACAGCTACGACCTACGTCAGAAAGTCATTCAAGCTATCCAACTAGATGGCTTAAAGATTATTGAAACAAGTATATAGTTCGACATCAGTCGCTCTCGCGTTGGGGCTATGGCTGAAGCAACAAGCCCAAACAGGCGGCTTTCAAGCCAGATCCCAACGATCCCCCCGGTAAGGGTCATAAAATTACCGATTGGGAAAAATTCCGCGAGGCAAGCCTCATGTCATGAGGAGAAAACCCAGGTGGAGATGTCGAAACTTTGGGATGGAGAAATTAGCTCGCGGACAATTTCAAGAGCCTTAAAGAAAATAGGTTTTACTTGAAACTCCCCTGATTTCAACTAACATTGAACAATGCTGGTCTTGGGCCAAAAGTCGAATTCGTAAACTCAAGAATCAGTTTAATCCTTTGCCAAATGTGATCGAGGTTGTCTTACGCCTTGCGTCCGGCGCCGACGAAAGCGGGTGCTATACAAATGACCAACAACGTCACTTGTTGCAAATTGTTACCCAAAACTCAGGTTATCAAGTTGTCACACACCTCTTGAAACATTCTGTCACATATATGACTTGCTCTTGGGTGATATTGAGTGCTGAAGGTAAATTCACCCCGAATGGCGATATACTCAAAGATATCGTATTTTGGGGTTGAGGTTCTGGTAAAACTCCTTGGTAGGCTGGTAGAGTGCTGAGGGGATTAAAGAAAGGTCTAGCATCAATACCTTTTTCCTTGAGCCGCTCGATCAGCTCTTGTTTTTTCACTCCCAACTTTTGATCCAGAATTGCTGTCACCATCCAGTAGGTATTTTTTACTCCCTCTGCCTCCTGGTTTAGATTTATACCAGAGAAACCGTCTAAAGATTCTGTGTACCAATCAAAAATCTGGCGCTTGCGATTAATCAACTCTTCAATCCGCTCAAGTTGAGCTAACCCCAAAGCTGCTTGCATACTGCTCATTTTGTACTTGTACGCCACTTCCGTATTCCAAAACATTTTACTGTGGGGATCTCTACCGTGATCTCGAAGAAAAAGGCAACGCTGATATATATCGTCGCTGTCTGTTACCAGCATTCCCCCTTCACCAGTCGTCAACGTTTTCGAGCCATGAAAGCTAAAGGTACTCACTTCACCAAAACTGCCAGCTTTGCTACCCTTATACTCAGAGCCGATCGCCTCTGCTGCATCCTCAATCACAGCAATACCATGTTTGTCAGCAATTTCCTGAATCGCATCCATATCTGGCATATTGCCATATAAATCAACGATGATGACTGCCTTAGTTTTCGGTGTAATCCGATCGGCAAAAGATTCAGCCGACAGACACCAAGACTTTTCATCAATATCTGCAAAAACAGGAGTCGCACCTACATAAGTAATAGGTGCAGAAGTGGCGATCCAAGTAATATCAGGAACAATCACCTCATCTCTAATTCCTACGCCAAGCGACAGTAATGCTAAATGTAAACCTGATGTACAAGAAGGTAAACTAATCGCATATTTACGTCCTACATAATTCGCAAAAGCTTTTTCTAACCGCTCATGGTAGATATTAGCATTGCTGTACCAAGCATTAGTGACAGCATCAGTAACATAGTCAATTTCTTTTTGAGTGATCCAAGGGCCAGCAACAGGAATAGGTTCCATTTTTAATCCTCCACACACTTAAGATAACCGTCAGGCGCAACAGTAATTAGCAACTTAGCTTCTATATCTTTGTCAACTTCAAAACGTTTATTGGTCTTAAGAAATTCCCAGACAGCGGTTTTAGGATTGTTGCCTTTTCCCCAAGGTCTATCTGGGAAAAAGTCTTCAGGCATATCCTCTACCACTGTATCGAAAACGACTAAGTAACTATTTTTAGTTACCAGTGGCGAGTAAAGTTCCAATTCTTTCAATACATGGTCATGAGTATGATTGGAGTCCAGCACTAGCAGTATTCGACTTTTGCCTTTTGCCCAATAATAAACCTGCTTTGCTATTTCTTCATCAATGGACGAACCCTCAATCATTGTAATGCGTTTAAACATCGGATGTTGTTCAATTTCCACCCGATTGTGCTGCCGAATGTCAACATCAATACCCAAAACTTGCCCTTCACCAATCAGCTCAAGTATTGAGGCATAAAATATCAGGGAACCTCCATGAGCAATTCCTGTTTCAACAATCAAATCCGGCTTAACCTGCCAAATAATTTCCTGCATAGCCATAATATCTTGAGGAAACTGAATGATTGGACGCCCCATCCAGCTAAAGTTGTAAGAGTATTTTTGTTTACAACTTTCAACAAACCACTGATTCGTTAGTTCTTGTAAATTGTCCTTGTTATTCATCGTATTCATCATTTTTTGACTCCTGGTTTAAAATTGTGCATTCATTACTTTACTTTCTTGGGAGTTCCTTAATAACTCTAGCTGGATTTCCTACAACAACACTATAGGAAGGAACATCTTCTATGACTACAGCACCAGCACCAACTATAGCTCCTTTACCAATCCTGATCCTTGGCAAAACAACTGCACCAGTACCAATCATCGAATAAGGTTCAACCTGGACGCAGCCAGCTAAAGTAGCGCCCGGACAGACATGAACACCATCATAAAGATAGCACTCATGGTCTACAATTGCACCTGTGTTGACAATGCAACCGCGACCAATTGTAGTTTCTACACAAAGTGTAGAATTTGCTAATATCTGAGAACCACTCCCAATTTTTACATTATCTGCTATGACGGCAGTTGGATGCTTAGCAATCAGTGCAATCAAACCGTAGGACTCTAAGTATTCTTGTATTTGAATTCTATCCTTACCCTTGTCTCCTCCGATAGCAACCAAGAAACCAACAGGGTTGTTGAGTTTTCTTTGTGTTATCCAAGCTTCCAACTCTTTTTTTCCGAAATATAGGGGAACATCATCAAATGGTGCTACCAAACTTTCATTATTGTCAAATAAAGAAACAAGTTTTATTCCAGATAATTTTAAACAATCTCTTAAAACTTTAGCTTGTCCACTAGCCCCCCAAAAAATCATTTCTTTAAGCATGGTAACTACTGATTGTCAGAAACCCAAAAATCATTGAAGAGTGGATGAGATTTATCCAGCGCTGAGACTACTAATACTTCGTTGAGCCATTCCACTCCAAAACTAGGATCGTTCCATCGTAAACCCTTGGCAGACTCAGGATGATAAAATTCAGCCATCTGATAGAAAACCTCAGTATCATCCATTAAAGTTTGAAACCCACTCGCCATGCCTTTAGGAACGTAAAGCATCTTACGGTTTTCAGCAGTTAGCTCAACTGCTACCCACTGCTTAAATGTAAACGAGTCTGGTCTGATGTCGATAACTACTTGATAAATAGCACCTCTTGTACACCTAATTAACTTCGCTTCTTGATAGGGCTTAGCCTGGTAGTGCATCCCCCGCAAAGTACCTTTTTTGAGGTTAAAAGAAATATTGCACTGCACTAGATTAGCATTCAAACCATGTTCTGCAAACTCCTTTTGACACCAACTTCGGGCAAAAAATCCCCTCTCATCCGCTATGGTTTCTACCTCAATAACATAAGCTCCCTTAAGCTTCGTTTCAGTAAACTTCACTCGATTACCTCCACTTGAGGAATCAACACCACAAACTTACCTCCCCACTCGCGGATATAATCCATCTGACTTACTATCTCATCCTTAATGTTCCAAGGTAAGATAGCCAAATAATCTGGCTTAGTCTCCCGAATTTGATCGGGATGATATATCGGAATCTGAGTTCCCGGCAAAAACAAACCCTGCTTATGCGGGCTTAAATCCACCGTATAATCAATCAAATCCGTGCGGATACCGCAATAATTCAGCAGTGTATTAGCCTTCGCCGGCGCCCCATAGCCCACAATTGATTTGCCCTGATTTTTGGCATCAATTAGGAAACTGAGCATTTGACGTTTAGTAGACTTAACCTGTTCGCCAAATCCTACATAAATTTCAAGTTTGTTGAGTCCTGCTTGAATTTCTTTTGCTTTCAATTCCGTGACGCTATCGCTAATTTTTCCATCGACCTCACTATGCCTCCCGTAAATCCGCAGAGAACCTCCGTGGGTTGGTATTTCCTCAACATCAAACAAAGTTAAACCGTGACTTGCAAAAACTTTCTCAACCGTCAACAGCGAAAAATAAGAGAAATGCTCATGGTAAATCGTGTCAAACAGATTGTTTTGAATTAGTTGCAATACATGAGGAAACTCCATTGTCAAGACACCGCTTGGTTTCAGGATAATTTTCATCCCCGCCACAAAATCGTTCAAGTCAGGCACATGAGCCAACACATTATTTCCCAGCAACAAATCTGCCTGTTTGCCTTCTGAAACCAACTCTTTAGCCGTTTCCACGCCAAAAAACTTGACTAAAGTTGGAATACCTTTTTCCTGGGCCACCTTCGCTACATTTGCAGCAGGTTCAATCCCCAATACAGGAATTCCTTGCTGCTTAAAGTATTGGAGTAAATAGCCATCATTGCTAGCGAGTTCAATTACCTGACTGGTTTCGTCAAATCCAAACCTCTCCACCATCAACTCTGTATATTTCCGAGCATGGCGCAGCCAAGAGTCTGAATAGGAAGAAAAGTAAGCATAGTCACTGAAAATACTATCCGGGGATTCAAACTCTTCTAACTGCACTAAAAAACAATTACCGCATACATAAGTATGAAGCGGATAGAATTTCTCTGCACAATTCAGATGAGCTTCAGATAAAAAAGCATTCGCCAGTGGCGACATCCCCAGATTTACAAAAGTATGCTCCAATGGGTTACTGCAAAAACGACATTGAGATGGCACAGAATTAACCCCTTTTTAAATTTGTGAGTTTTGAGTACCGTTCATCACAGGCTGATGAGACAGGGGTTTTCATCCATCAAAAAATTCTCATACCACTCAATGGTTTCTTTCAACCCTTCTTCTAGAGGATATTTAGATTCCCAGCCGAGCATTTTTCGAGCCTTGTCTGCCGAGAGATACTGATGTTTAATTTCATTCTTTGCCCGATTCAATACGACAGGCTCTAAATGACTTTTATTCATCAATTTTAAAACATTGTCTACCATGCCCCGCACAGAAATTTGCAACTCATTGCTGAAATTAAACGCCTCTCCCAAAACTTCTTTCCTGTCCATTTGTTCTGCCAAATGGAGATAAGCTAAAACCCCATCCTTCGCATAAAAATAGTCCCGAATAAAAGTGCCATCACTGCGGATGACTACTGGCTTGTCTCGTAATGCCGATCGAATTGTTGACGGAACAATTCGATTAAAATTCAAGTCTCCACCGCCGTAAAAGTTGCCGCAGCGAGTAATGCAAACAGGCAAACCATAACTGACGTAATAAGCGCGACTGATTAGATCGGCACAGCTTTTAGAAACATCATAAGGGTGTTCTCCTTGGAGCGAAGTTGTTTCGCTGTAAGGTAGCACTAGCTGGTCTCCATAGGCTTTATCGCTAGATGCTATGACAATTCGACTCACACCACCAACACGGCGACAAGCTTCTAGAATATTCCAAGTACCTTTAATATTCGTTTCAAAAGTAGCCAGTGGCTCTCTATTTGCAACTCCCACAATTGTCTGAGCTGCTAGGTGAAACACCGTGTCTATTTCGTACTCATTAATCGCTCGTTCTACGGTTGGCAAATCTTCTACACAACCGCGAACGATATTAATCTGCCGATACCACTCTCCAGCATACAGTCGGGATTGGGGTATCAAGTCACGGACTAATCCCGTTACCAAGGCTCCTCTTTCCAGCAACTCAGCTACTAACCAGTTACCCAAAAGACCTGTGCAACCTGTCACCAATACCGATCGATCACGCCAAAATTCACTCATTCCCACACCTTCCAAGGAGCCTCTCTATTATCCCACAGTTCATTCAAATACTTATATTCGCGGTAAGTATCCATCGCAAAAAAGAAACCTTCGTGGCGATACGCCATCAATTGTCCTTGGGCCGCTAACTGCTCTAGTGGCTCTCGCTCAAAAAAACAATCATCTCCGCTCAAAGCCTCAAATATGCTGCGGTGAAGTACCAAAAATCCGACACTAGCCCAGCCATCTATCTGAGGTTTTTCGGTGAATTCCAGAACTTTGCCTTGGTTATCCACATCTAAAATACCATATCGAGATGTCGGACGCACTGTACTAACAGTTGCCAGCTTACCATGAGCCTTATGAAAATCTAACAAGGCTCCAATATCGATATCAGCAACTCCATCACCGTATGTCACCATAAAGGTATCATCAGTAATGTATTTCTCAACACGTTTCACCCGCCCCCCAGTCATACTGTCAGGCCCTGTTTCCGCCAGTGTCACCTTAAAATCTTGCTCCTGGTGTTCTTCGTGATAGGTAATCTGATTTTGGCGACCTAGACAAATAGTAAAATCATTATTCATCGCTTCATAATTCAGGAAATACTCCTTAATCATGTTGCCTTTGTAGCCCAAACACACGATAAAATCGAGGAAGCCATAGTGGGCATAGGTCTTCATAATGTGCCAAATAATTGGCTTTCCGCCCACATCAACTAAGGGCTTAGGGCGAAATTCTGTTTCTTCTCGGAGACGAGTCCCCAAGCCGCCGGCTAGTATAACTACTTTCATTCTTTCACAGTCTTAAAATGGTACATAATTTTGATTTTTGAGTTGTTATGAGAGATAGAGAGTGCCACAAATTTTTTTACAGATTGTACCAGAATCTTGAGTAATCTTTTTCCAGATCGCCCGCACGAAACTCAAAACCACCGCCTTTCCAAGCATATCAGACTTCCGACCTCCGATAATGTTCCCGCACGCACCAGGTATTATAGACGGTCGATCGCCCCAAGCCCTAAGCCATCGACCTGAGCATAAATATTTCCCCCTGTGCTATTGACTCAAAGCCCAACTTGTGCATCATACTGAAGCGGTGGACTCGGCACACAAAAAACTAACTTAAACCCGATCGCCACACTTCACTCCGATCGCCGCTTAAAAATAATTTTCTCCTCAGCTTGCTTAAATTCTATATCAAACAAATCAAACACCACCTCTCTGCCCAAAAGTATTTCCTGGCAAAGATCTGTTTGCGCCCAAGCGACAGGCGCAGTAAAAATATGACCATCCAACTGTATTTCTATCTGTCGTAATAGATATTCAATGCTGCCACCAACTCCTTCAGCTTGATTGTTAATCTCTTCAGACCCTTTAGTATAACCCAAGTCTTCACCAAGTTTTTTCGTAATCAAACTAAGTTCTGCACCTGAATCAACCAAAATTTTTACTGTTACGGTATGCTGAAATTTCAATAACAACTGGTATTTAGGTTGCCAATCGTGAGATTTTAATGTTCTCATTCTGACTGGAAAAAATCTGACTGGTTCTACAAACTCACTTTCAAATATTCGTTCAATTACATAATCTAAACCAGACAAACTCGGATCGAGTGCATCTTTCATCTTTCGATAATCGCGATCGTGACTAATCACCCCTTTGTTAGTATAAGCTATCCACTCACCCCGATATTTTTTTAACTCCGGTCGATGAGCTTTATACCAATCATTGGCTGTAGGATACTCTGGTTGCATAATTAAATCACTTTCTTGTATTTTAGAAAATCATCTATCGTTGGGTTAATGATATCTGCCACCACAAAATTTTATCAAAAATAATTTACTCCTGTCGCGATCGCGCTTTTGTACACCATTCTACTACATAGGGTAAGTTTTGCCTGATCGCCCCCACGAAACTCAAACCCTCGCCTTTCCAACCAGATCGGATTTCAGAGTTCTGAGGATGTTCCCGCCAAACTCCTGGTATCACAGATGGTCGATCGCCCGCAGGCCCGCTTGCCGTCAAGCCAACCATAAATATTTACAAAAAAATAAACAAAGCCGATCGCCCTCAAGCGATCGACCAACACGCGCGATCGGGTAAACTAGGAAGGTCGATCGGGCTCTACCCGCGTGCCATTGACTCAAAGCCCAACTTGTGCATCATAGTGAAGCACCGGACTCGGCACACACAAAATTAACTTAAAGTCGATCGAGATTACTATTTTTTAGGAGACGATAACTGTGGATCTTACGGCGCTCATGCAAGTACGGAGAGATATAGCTTTTAAATACCTAAGCGGGAAGGGAATAGAAGTGGGAGCTCTTCATGCTCCTTTGGAAGTTCCAGATAGTGTAAAGGTTTCTTACGTCGATCGAATGTCGGTTAGCGATCTGAGAAAACAATACCCAGAATTAAATGGAACCAATCTCATAGAGGCAGACATTGTAGATAATGGCGAAACTCTGTCATCCATAGCTGATAATTCTTGGGATTTTGTGATTGCCAATCACATGATAGAACACTGTCAAAACCCGATCGGCGCTCTGGAAAACTTTTTGAGAGTTCTCAAACCCGGAGGAATTGTGTACATGGGCGTACCAGACAAGCGTTATATCTTTGATGTCGATCGCCCCATGACTACCCTCGACCATTTAATTCGAGACTACAAAGAAGGGCCCGAATGGTCTAAGGTATCTCATTACGAAGAGTACGTGAGATTGGTAGAGAAATTTCCTCAAGAACAGATATTAGCGCGCCAACAAGCTTTAATTGAGATAGATTACAGCATCCATTTTCACGTCTGGACATCAGAAACCTTCTCTGAGTTACTTTTCTACTCTCAGAAACATCTAGGCTTTGATTTTACTATAGAACTATTTCAACAAAATTCTATAGAAATTGTTATGATTCTCAGGAAAATAGCAAATTCAAATCCTACTTAACATTTGAAGAATGCTCTTCAGGTTCAGGGAATATCCAAGCTTAGCTAATTCTTATACTGTTAGCGCAATCTGTCAAAAAATCACCTTTAAAAATTAAGGTTATCACTAAAATTTATGGCAATCCTAGAACAAGACGATAACTTAATATTGGCGATCGATCATTCCTGGTCGAATGACTGCGGACTCGGACTCCAAGGATGGATTTTAGGTAAAAAGGAAGGGGTACTTGAAGGAGTAGAAATTTGTGTAGGAGATCATTGTGTGCCGATTGCTTCGTGGCATTCACGTCCAGATGTGGTAGCAGCTTATCCGCAATATAACCATAATCATAACTGCGGTTTCATAGCATATCTGCCCAGAGTCGCCCAACATCAAGTCACCTTTAAAGCAAAAACAAAAAGCGAAATACATCATAAAATAGTCGGATTTGCTGGATCAAAGCCTGAAGTTTATGATTCAGCTACTTTTACCAATGATGATACAGGTCTGTTCGTTGATTTTATCAAACAGGTAAATGATCGTCATTTGAGAGTTCTAGAAATAGGTTCGCGGATAGTTAGTCCAGGAAGTGCTAGCAAGAGGTCTTTGTTTTCTGGTGCATCCTCCTACACTGGATTTGACTATTATCCAGATGCCAACACAGATGTGGTAGGGGACGCTCACAAACTTTCTCAATATTTTGGTAATCAGCGGTTTGATGCTATTTTTTCCTTGTCTGTTTTTGAACACTTAGCCATGCCTTGGGTAGTGGCGATGGAAATTAATAAGTTACTGGAGGTAGGTGGAATAACCTTTCAGAGCACACACTTTTCTTGGCCTCTCCATGAAAGCCCCTGGGACTTCTGGCGTTTTTCTGACGAAGGTCTCAAGGTTTTATTTTCCCCTGCTTTGGGATTTGAAGTTATCGAATCCAGCCTTTATGTACCTTTGCGAATGCACTTAGATACTTTTATTCCAGGTCAAGAGACATTAGTAAATCAGTTAGGATTCGGCGGTGTTGCCATCCTAGCTAAAAAAGTGTCTGAGGTGAATCCTGATAAATTTAGATGGGATGTCACCCTAGAAGAGGTTGTTACCGCAGAAAGCCATTACCCTAAACCTCAAACTTAGATATTTTGGACATAAAGGGCGATCGCTTTATCCTACTCCCCAACAGACATAACTTCTAACTTGTCATGGGCATCAGAAAAACTTGGGTTTAGATAAACCGCCCTGCGATAACACACGATCGCCCGCTCCTGTTTCCCTTGCTCTAACAAAGTATTGCCAAGGTTAAAGTATTGCTCTGCTGTGGTTTCAGGCTGCAAAATCGCCGCTGCATAACAACACTCGACAGCTTCATCTGGCTTGCCAATTTGCGAAAAAACCTTAGCCAGGTTTCGGTAAACACCAGCAAAATTCGGTTGAATCGCGATCGCTTTTTGGTAACAGGCGATCGCCAGCGACCACTGTTGGTGCTGTGCGTGAATAGTTCCCAGATTCGCTAAAGCTTGGGCAAAATCCGGCTGAATTTCAAGAGCGCGAATGTAGCAATTCTTTGCCTCATCCAGTTTACCCTGAGCTTGGAAGACATTCCCCAAAGTCTTATACGCCGGGGCAAATTTTGGTTTGATCTTGAAGGCTTGCTCGCAAACTGCGATCGCCTCTTCTAGTTTTCCTTGAGCTAAATACAACTCTGCCAGTTGACCTAACGGAACCGCTGCGGTCTCAATCTCTTGCATTTTAGCCTGAATTGCCATTAGCTGAGACTTAGTTTGTTCTAGTTCTTCCTGAGTTTTGTGGTATTGAGGCTGCCTGATTTCAAGATCCTTTTTAATTGGTTGAAGTTCCTCTTGAAGTTCTCGCTGTTGAGTTAAAAATTGCTCAAATTCTCCGGGAGTTTGCTGCTGTTTTGTCTGAGATTCCTCTAATTCCATTTGCATCTGGTACAGCTTAGACTGCAAATGCCAATGTTCAGTCAAAATCTGTGCTATTCGAGATTTAGACTTAACTGAATCAACAGCTTGCTTCAACTGAGGAACAAAACGTTGAATCGTTAAATCTTCTACCTCATTTCTATCCCAGGCTTCTAAAACAGATAAAGCTTTGCCCCAAGAGAAAAAAGCATCCCCACGCATAACCTTTTGTTTCATTTCCTGTTTCGACCTAGTATAGTAATGATTAACCCGCAGTTTTTCCACAGAAAGTCTTTCAGATATAGAAGAGGATAACGGTTCTTTGTTTTCTGTGACCGTAAATAAATCATTATTAATGGGTATGAAAAAGTGAGGACAGTTAGAGCGCAGGATTTGTGCTGGACGAACAATACTCTTTATATACCTATTGGATTCAAAATCATCTTGGGATCGCTGAGTAAAATTTTCTATCTGTAGCCCTCCGGGTCTAGTTTTATGACCGGAAGAGCCAAAAATTAAGGTATTAACTCCTACTGCTGGAACAGAATCAAATTCCTCTAATACTTCTATTAAGTTTTCCTTTTCTGTGGGAAACAAAAATTCATCCAAGTCCAGAAAAGTTATCCACTCCGATTCTTGTCTGTATGCTTCCAGACAATATTCGTATGCTGAAGCTTGTTGTTTAGCACTAAATGGCCAGTCGTGCAAAACAACTTCACCCGATTCCACGTAGGATTGAACAATGTCAAGAGTGTTATCCGTACTGTTATTATTGTACAAATAAAATCTTTCAACACCAACTAATTTATGAAACTCCAACCACTCTATAAGATATGGAGCCTCATCTTTCATAATGGCACACAGGCTCAGTTTGCACTTTTTCCTAGGCTTGACTTTGGGAGTTGGATAAACAATTTCTTGCAACCTAATTAACCCCATTTTGACACGGGTGTTATCTGCGAGTACAGCTTGGAGCAAAAGTTGAGATTCAGGCGGCGTTAATTTTACTTCCCATTCGATCGCATAACCACTATTTTCTGCTAAGGGTACTTGCGAAAAAACAGCAGCAACATCCGGACGGTACTGATTCACAGGAATTTCATGGATAATTTCGCCATCGCGAATCAACTCAACTTTAATAGCCCTGGAATTCTTACCTAATACCCAACCTCCAATCAAAAGATTACCTGAACTTACCTTAGTGCCGATCGCCGGAGCCTCTATATTAAATCCCCACAGCAACTCCGGATGATCGGGAGGCATTAATGTAACCTCCTGAATTTGGATGATTTTTACTGGGTTTTGAAGCATTTTCAATCCCAACTCATTAGGATTTTCCCGCAGTAGTGGCTCGCTATTCCAAGGATCGAACGCAATCAATTTTTCCTGTAGCAAGTTAGGACGGAAGAAAAATTTGCACCGTTCGTTCAGCATGGCTGCTGCAAATGAAAATGTGCTATTTGAGATAGCCAAAACATCGCATTGACTCAAAATATAAAAATCAGGATAGAACGGTGCTTCCGGCAGTTCAACACCCAAATCTTTGACTGTTATTGGGTGATATTCTGCAAAATCTGCGATTACATCTTCAATTTCATCGCTAGCTATAAACAATACCGGCTCATCAAGAGTTTCCCAAAAACCGTTCAGCCACTCTTTGTACCATCCACTAGGCGCAATAGTCAGATATGGAACTACTGTATGAACGCTTTTGTAATCACCGCGACGCAAATGCAATCCTACAACTGTTTTACCTTTAGCACGCAAGCGGTTCATAGCTTCCGCCATTCTTGCTTCGACTGTCGGTACAGGCTTGAACAGCGAGCTAAAATACTCTTTATGTCTTGCGTGATACTGCGTATGAAACTGAAAATAGCCGTGGAAGTCTACATTTTTAAACGGTTCCGGTGCATTGAGAATTGCTGAATCGGAAAGTTTATAAGGCTGCGATTCCTCTCCCACTAGAGGTAATGACCGAGAAATTGGCGGGTTGCTGTGACCGAATAGACACTGACCAATCCAAGTTGGCGTTTCAACCCTGAGATTGTGTTCCAGTGCGTAGATTTTCAGGAACCCATACAAAAATATTTGATTCCCCAACCTACCCATATTCTCCATGCCAAGTACGGATGAAGTAATAACGGGTTTTTTCACATAAACTGCATCCCCCCAAGACGGGTGTGGCGTTGTTGTTGCTACCCGATGAAAACCCTGCGCCTCTAAAAATTCATCAAGTTGATCAATTAAAACACAACCTTCATAAAGTTCTTCGTAATTGACTTCAGTATTAATAAGATCAACATATTTCAGCCAGTTGATTGACCCTTGCAAAGCCAAAAGTTCTGCCCCTTGGATATCTATATTTAAGATATTAAAGTCAGAGGGATTAATTTCTAGTTCTTGTAACAACGTATCAAGCTTTTTTGACGGTACCGTTACTTGATGAGTTTCTGTAATGTGGGGATAAATCTCCTGATGGTGCTTCAATTGCAAAATAGAACTGCTTTGATCGAAAGAAGTAACGTGCAAATCCACCGTACCATTGCGATCGCTAATCGCACAATTCGCTACTAGAACATTGGGAACAGCAGCTAAATTTGCCTGCAAGCGTTCAAACACAATTGGGTTTGCTTCTACGAACAGCACATTTTGTACGCCCATTTGTTGGTAAGCGCTAATTTCTGTGCCTTCATGGGCACCAACGTGAACAACGCCGCGGGGTGTAACGGAATGTTCTAGGCAAAGTTGCAGCAAATCCAATTTTCCGTCGGTTAATTCACCCAAGACATTTGTTCTGAATCGCTCGTTTACTGCCAAAAAATTACTGTACTCAAAGTCTTCATATTCTGGCACAAAACTTGGCTTGTACTCTAATCCGCTGGGTAAAATTTTAAATATTGAGTACCGAAAATTTTGTAAATACTCAAATGCTTCTTTTAAAGTTCTTTGAGAATCGAGGTAAGTCCCCCCATATTCAAATTGCAGATAATCTATTCGACCTGTTTCTAAAAAATATTTAGCTCCATATAGTACGTCTAACTCACCCCCTTCAACATCTACTTTTAAAAAATTAATTCTTTTGATTTCTTGTTTCTGGCAGTAAATATCGATAGTTGTTGTTACGACTGGAAAAGATTTTGGAGGATTGAAATTTCCTTGCTTCTCTACTTCTACCCTACGGTAAAAGGTACTTAAAACAGACAGATCTTCGTAGTGATAAAAAGTCTTTACTTCTTCTTTATTCCCTAAAGCAAGATTGAAAGCCCTGATTTTTCCGCTGGGAATTTTGTTGACCAGATTTTGCAAGAGTCTTTGATATACATTAGGGATTGGTTCAAACAAGTGAATTTCTACATCATGCCCTTGATTTAACACTTCCTGTGTCCAATCCCCGGCATTCGCCCCTACGTCAAAAACTATATCGCCAGCTTTGATATATTTGGCAATCACTTGGCTCTCGCCCGTAAACACGAGAGGGCTGGGTGACTCTATATTTTCTTGCGGTTTCTGTGCGATCGCAATTGACTGCAACTCTGCATCTGTTTGTATACTCTTTACTTGAGTTCTCAAAGAAATAGGTCGGCGGGGAAGCTCTAAACACCAATTATCTTTGCCTTCCCCACAAATATATTGCCAATCTAACTCAGCAATCAAATGTGCATAGGGAGCTAAAATTTCAGTCAATATTAATGACCAGTTATTATTAGCTCTTGTGAACCTAATCCAGTAAGATTCAATACCCTGTCTATGGTAATAATATGAATTTGGCAATGTGTACATCTTGGAGTTTGTAGCCAATTGCCGAAAACCAAACCCGTAAGTATCTAGAGCTCCGGCAAACTCTGGGTATCCATCGGCTCTGAGCCAACTTTCTTTAGTAAACAAATAGTTGCCACTCGCTCCTGGCACCTCATGTCTACAAAGAGCGTCAGCCAAAGTAACTGTATCTTGATATATCCATTTACTGATAATATTTTCTTTGTTACCTTCAAAAAAGTGAATTTCTTGGAAGGCGGCTATATCTGCTCCTGAATTCAGGAGGAATTCTTTTAGTTTATAAATGCTTTTCGGAGCTAGTATATTATCCGAATCTAAGCAGAAAGAAAGGTGGTGCGTAGCATTTTTTACAGCGGTATTTCTTGCTGCGGCACCACCCCGGTTGGTTTCATGACTAAAATACTTAATGAAGGGAAATTTATTTTTAATAATCTGAATTAGGCTTTCTGTCTGATCGGTGGAGCCGTCATTTACAATAATTAACTCGTCGTCGTCTTCAAAATTACCCTCTAATATAGAATAAACTGACTCTTCAATCGTTTGTTCGCAGTTGTAGGCGGGGATGAAAAAACTGATATTCACCGATTGCTTTTGTACCCACCAAACTCCCTCGCCCTCAAGGTTGACTTGCCAGTCTAACCTTCTAAAAAACTCATCAATAGCTTGTTTCACGCCCGGAAAAGCGATATGCCCATAATCATGGCCGCTAATTAAACCCCCCACTCTAATTTTGCTGTACCAAGTGCAGAGGTCTTGCCAAACGCCTTGGTAGGAATGCTCTGCATCTATGTAGACAAAATCAAGCAAGCCATCAATTTGCCCCATAGCTTGCTGTGAATTTGAACGAATCAGCCTAAATCTATCTCCAAAGACAGCTAGGCGATTTTTCGTTGTTTCACAGAGTATGTCAAAATCTGCCTGCGGGAGGTTCATCGGGTCGTCGTAAGAGTCACTATGTTGATAGCTGTCAATCCCGTACAGTAGTTCAATATTTGTATTGCTGAGCATAGCTTCTGAATGACCTCCAAACGCCACGCCGATCTCTGCACCTACTTTTAAATTGAATTTCTGTATCAGCTCTGGTAAAAATTTGTAGGCTGGCTTCCAACTTTCTTCGTGAATTGATTTCTTTATTTGAACTAATTCGCTTGTTTGCATTTGACTTGTTTTCCTCTTGTAGTTCTTATATAACAGTTTTAACGTCATCAACTAATCTCTAGTTACAATGGAATCCTGAGAACCGGACAGTATCTAGAAATTCGCTTTCAAATATGCGTTCAATCACATAATCTAAACTTGACAAACTTGGATCTATCCCGTCCTTCATTTTGTCATAATCGCCATCGCCACTAATCACACCTCGGTTAGTATAAGCGATCCACTGACCCCGATATTTTTTCAATTCACGACGATTAGCTTTGTACCACTCCTTAGCTGTCGCATATTCTGCTGCCATATTTTCACCTCATAATTTTCCCTCAAATCATCCTCGCCTCTACCATCATCCGCACCACATCGGGCATCTTATACTTCGCCTCCCATCCCAACTTTTCTTTTGCCTTTCCCGGATTTCCCCTCCCTACAGCAATCTCCGTCGGTCTGTAGAGACTCGCATCAGTTACCAAATGTTCCTGCCAATCCAAACCCGCAGCAACAAACGCTGTCTGCACAAACTCCTCCAAAGGATAACTTACACCAGTAGCAATTACATAATCATCTGGTTCTTCCTGCTGCAACATCAAATACATCGCCTCCACATATTCCGGTGCCCAGCCCCAGTCCCGCTGCACTGAAATATTTCCCAAATGCAGTTTTTCGGAACTACCCGCAG
Organism: Microcoleus sp. PH2017_24_DOB_U_A; assembly: GCF_020738205.1. Lineage (NCBI taxonomy): Bacteria > Bacillati > Cyanobacteriota > Cyanophyceae > Oscillatoriales > Microcoleaceae > Microcoleus > Microcoleus sp. PH2017_24_DOB_U_A. Next base: position 29,752 of record NZ_JAEQCT010000034.1, on the reverse strand, counting down.
CAATTCGGCACACAACAGATACAATCTTTTGGGTGACGAACCTCTCCGGGCGCAGTGGCGACTCGTGATTGAACAAAATACCAGAACACGCAAACAAATTGTACGCTTCCCGATAATTCGCTACTTCCCAAAATGCTGCGGCTTTTGCCACTGCGTAAGGACTTCTGGGGCGAAAGGGGGTATTTTCATCGGCAGGATTGCCTCCGGTATCCCCAAAACATTCGCTAGAACTGGCATTGTAAAGTTTAATTTTGCCACCGGTAAACCGAATTGCTTCTAACAGATTTAATGTACCTGTGGCAATACTTTCGAGGGTTTCTACCGGTTGTTCAAAAGACAGAGCGACGGAACTTTGACCCGCTAGATTGTACACTTCGTCGGGTGCAATTTTTGCTAATACTTGCAAGACGCTGCGAAAATCGTTGAGAGACATGGATTCTAGTTTTACTCTGTCCCGGATTCCCAAACGGGCAAGGTTTCCGAAACTAGACATTTGGGCGTCCCTGGAGGTACCACAAACTTCATAACCTCGATCGAGCAACAGTTTAGCTAAATAAGCTCCATCTTGACCTGATATACCACAAATTAGCGCTTTTTTCATATAAATTTTTACAACCAAACTCTAGCTTAGTGGTTGCTATTTTTCCCGTTATTTAACTTTTACCGTCAGAATTTTTATTATTTTTAATATTTGGGATTTTTCGAGGAGTTACCAGAGAAGACCGGGCGGTTGAAACCGCGTCTATACAGACAAAACCCACCTCCGTGGGTTGAAGACGTGGCACTTACAATTCGGTTATTTTTCCGTCGGCGTCCGGCGGACATCGTTTGTGTAGTGTAGACGCGGTTTCAACCGTACGTCCGATTTACAAACAAATTTCAGGACTTACGCCGGAGGACTAAAGAAACCGGGTTTTTTACCGATATTAAGGGTTTGAACCAAATATTTGGGTGAAAAAACCCGGTTTCTGGCTACCCGTGCGTAAGTCCTGAAATCTCGCTTATAGCCGAGACCAGATCCCCCTAAATCCCCCTTAAAAAGGAGACTTTGAGAAGACTCTTGTCCCCCCTTTTTTAGAGAAGGCTCATGTCCCCCCCTTTTTTAGGGGGGTTAGGGGGGATCTGGGCTATAGCATCAAACAGTAGACCAATATTGCTTTATTCGTTATTTTTACCTTTTGCCTACTGACCAATGCCTTCTTCAGATACTAGCCTTCCCACCGTTGGGCGACCAATTCAGCCAAGTCAACCACCCGCTGGCTGTAGCCCCACTCGTTGTCGTACCAAGCCAACACCTTTACCATATCGCCGTCCATGACGAGGGTCAAGCTGGAATCCAGGATGGAAGAAGAATCGTTTCCGCGATAGTCGCAAGAAACCAGAGGCAAATCGTTGTACTCCAAAATCCCCTTCATCGGGCCTTCGGCTGCTTCTTTGAAAACTTGATTTACTTGCTCGGTAAAAGTCTTTTTCTCTACCTGAGCCACAAAATCAACGACCGACACATTAGGAGTCGGAACCCGCATGGCGATGCCATTTAACTTACCCTTCAATTCTGGAATCACCAAAGCCACAGCTTGAGCAGCACCAGTAGAAGTAGGCACAATATTCATCGCAGCAGCCCGCGCCCGTCGCAAATCCCGGTGGCTGGCATCCAGCAAGCGCTGGTCGCCAGTATAGCTGTGGGTAGTGGTCATCATGCCTTTGACGATGCCAAAATTTTCGTGAAGCACTTTCAGTACGGGAGCTAGACAGTTAGTAGTACAGCTAGCATTGCTGATGACAGTGTAGTCACTGTGCTTGTAGTTGTGGTGGTTGACTCCCATCACATAGGTGCCAACTTCTGGCCCCTTACCGGGAGCAGTAATCAGCACTTTTTTAGCGCCGGCAGTGATATGCTTCGAGGCACCAGCTTGGTCAACGAAGACGCCGGTTGCTTCAATAATCAGATCAATACCCCAATCTTTCCAAGGCAGGTTGAGCGGATTGCGATCGCTCACGCATTTAACTGTCTTGCCATTGAGAATAATCGAATTTTCATCCGTACTGATGTCCACACCCTTCAACGTTCCCATCATGGAATCGTATCTCAGCAAGTGAGCATTAGTTTTCGGATCGGAAGTGTCATTAATTGCTACCAGCTCAAGCTGGCTATTTTCTCGGCCCAGCAAGCAGCGCGTAAAACTGCGCCCAATACGTCCAAAACCATTGATCGCGACTCTAATCACCTAGTACCTCCTAATGATGGCAGCCCTTAACTCAGGCTGAATTTTTGGAAAAATTTAATAATTGACTTCTGACACCAGATCATATCGCAAAGGCTGATCCTTTCTAACTTTTCGTCTGTATCGAAAAAATCTGAAATTTTTGAGAAGGCAGAAATCCGAAGGCTCAAGGCATTCAGCTTTCGGCTGCTGGTTACTGGTAAAGCTGATGGGCCGCAATATAACTCCCGACAACTTCCGGTACTAAGTCGCCCAGGTCATGATTTTGGGCCCAGCAGCGGCGGATGTGGCTCGACGAAATCTCGATCGCGCGCATGGACAGCACCTCCCAACAAATTTCCACATCTAGCAGAGCCATCTGTTCGGCAACTTTGCAGCAAACAGCATTTGTCTCAACCTGCATCCTGTCGTCAGCATCAATGGACACATCGCTCAAACTATCGCCCCACTCAGATGCTGCCCCTATGTCCCCGCTTTCTGCTGTCTGCGGATCTACCTGACTCGGACGCGGGCCCACCAACCAGTGGCACAACCGCCCGATTTCGGCCGATCGGTGCCATTTGGGAAGAGTTCTGAAAGCATCGCTGCCAATAATCCAGTGCAGCCGATCGCCTGGATACATTTTTTGCAAATACAGCAAAGTGTCGATCGCAAAAGAACTGCCCGAGGGATTTGCCTCCAACGGAGCTAGTAGGAAGTCTGGGCGATCGCCGAGCGCCAGAGCGAGCATGGAGCGCCGCCGCTCAAAACTTGCCAAATCCGATCGCCACTTGTGAGGAGGAGCGCGATCGGGTACCCAAATCACTCGATCGAGATTAAATTGACTCGCAGCCGCCTGGGCTACCAACAAGTGACCCCAGTGCACCGGGTCAAAAGTACCCCCAAAAATCGCTATTTTCCCCATAATTCCCAAAAATTAGGATTAATTAGGATTAATACAGACAGACATCGCCCAAATTTCATGTTTGTGCGCTTTTACCACTAAGCTCAGTCACTGTTTGACGGTTGCGATCGAATGTATATTTTGTATATAACTTATTCTCAAATAGGTGAGGTATGACTGTGATTTAAATTGTTGGGCTGTACCTTGATGTAATGTATAAAAGAGCGTAAGAGGGCTGAAGCCCAACAACGTACCTTTATTAAGTGAGGAAATGTATACAGATATGTGAGAAACTACTGTGGTGGCGATCGAGTCAATCTCTGATTTTCAGGAAAAAATGACCGTACCCGCAGATAAATAACTAGAAAATGAGCGAACTTTTGTGATACGTGGTAGTGTTTGTAAATCCTGATGGGTTTTACCCTCAATCTTCGTACAAAGGTTGTGGGGCTTTTGCTGCCGTATCCCAGCACAGCAGGCGGGTAGAAAGAGAAAGAATGCAGGAGATATGCAACCGCCCACAATTAGTCAGTTAGCCCCGACCCCAGACCCCATTCTCTCTGACCTGCAATTTTCGAGCTGTGACTGTTCCGGAAAACTACTCGGTACTAAGTCATATAGGATACAAGACAAACATCTCTACAAGTCCCACAATTCTAGGGACGCGCAGAGAATTTTGTACAAAATCTCTAGCGAACTGTATCCTGAAAAAACAATTCTTGATATGATATCGCGTGTTATTGGCGTGGTGTGGTGTGTGAGGAGCGAAGATGCCGAGTTCTGTTGATTTCAGCGGGAGACCATTTCATTTCATCGGCATTGGTGGAATTGGGATGTCAGCCCTTGCCTACATTCTAGCGAAACGCAAGTTGCCTGTGTACGGCTCCGATATTAAATCGAGTCACATAACCGAGCGCTTGCAAGAAATGGGAGCTCACATTTTTTGGCGTCAAGACGCCAGCAATTTTGAAATATTTCAAACGGCCCTCAACGGTAGCAGTCCCGATCGCGGGGCAGCCGAAAAGGCCGTATCCTCGGCAGTCGCTGGCACGGTAGGGACTTCCGTGGCGACAGCCGAATCTCTCAAATTGAACGGCAAGGGTTCTGGCCCCCAAGCAATTGTGGGATTGCCTCAAGTAGTATGTTCGACGGCAATTCACCCGGCAAATGCCGAATATCGAGCTGCCCTAGATTTGGAATGTCCGATTTTTCATCGATCGGATGTGTTGGCAGCGTTAATTCAAGATTACCAAAGCATAGCCGTAGCAGGGACTCACGGCAAAACTACCACTAGCAGCTTAATCGGCTTTATGCTGATGGCTGCGGGTCTGGATCCGACGATCGTGGTAGGAGGCGAGGTAAATGCTTGGGAAGGGAATGCCCGTTTAGGGGAAGGCCCCTACTTGGTCGCCGAGGCTGATGAATCCGACGGTTCCCTCGTCAAGCTCGCAGCCAAAATTGGCATAGTGACGAATGTGGAACTGGATCATCCAGACCATTACGATACCCTCGAACAGGTAATAGACACATTTAAAGTGTTTGCCAAAAACTGTCAAACGTTGGTGGGCTGCATTGACGACGAAATCGTCAAAGACTGCCTTGCACCGAATGTCAGCTACAGCTTGAATCCGGACAGCGGTGCTGACTACACGGTTTCCGATGTGGAATACGGCGCCGCCAGCACCAAGGCTGGCATTTGGGAGCGAGGAGCTTTCCTGGGGGAAATGGAGTTGAAGTTGTTGGGCAAACACAATCTTAGCAATTCACTAGCAGCCGTAGCAGTTGGTCGATTGTTGGGGTTGGAGTTTTCGGCGATCGCTTCATCGATTGCTGGCTTTGAAGGCGCTCGCCGCCGTTTTGAAGTGCGGGGTTTTCACAATGACATCCTGTTTGTGGACGACTACGCCCACCATCCCAGCGAAATTCGCGTTACCTTGGCCGCTGCTCGCTTACGCATCGAAGGTAACGAAAAGAATTCCAAATCCCGAAGAGTAGTTGCTATTTTTCAACCGCACCGTTACAGCCGAACTCTGACATTTTTGCCAGAATTTGCTCAATCTTTTGGGGATGCAGATTTGGTTGTCGCTTGCGATATTTATAGTGCTGGGGAACCGAATTTAGGAGAGATTAGCGGGCAGCAGGTTGCTGATTTGATTGCTAAAGAAGGCCGAGAGGTTGAGTTTCAATCTTCTCTGGAGTCGGTAAGTAAGTTTTTAACCGAAAATCTGCAACCGGGGGATTTGGCTCTGTTTTTGGGTGCTGGCAATCTGAATCAGATTATTCCAGAGGTGATGGCTTTTTATCAACAAGCCGATCGCCCGGATTAGCTCTCGCCCGCCCCAAGTCGATCGACATGATGGCGGTGCAGGTTGTACCGACACTGCTGTCTGGCGACTCTCTCAAAACAGTCGCATAAGTTACGCAAACAGAATTTGCTACCACCTCTTCAAGCGAATGTATTTTTAAGGATTTTCAAGATGGTGACTATATCGAATGACTCCTGTGTGAAGGAAAATCGGCGAGTGTATTCTCCTATTTCTTTGCGGGGAACTGACTGTAAAATTAATTCTCAAGTTTCTTTGGCGGGTCTGACTTCTTTCCGAGTCGGCGGCCCGGCTGAGTGGTACGTCGCTCCCCGCAGTCTGGAGGCTTTGCAAGCGAGTTTTGCCTGGGCGCACGATGAAGGGATACCGGTGACTCTCCTAGGCGCGGGTTCTAATTTGTTGGTGAGCGATCGGGGTTTGTCCGGTTTGGTCGTCGCCACTCGCTACCTGAAACAGGTAAACTTTAATGCAGAAACAGGTCAAGTTACAGCCGGGGCGGGGGAGTCAATCCCCCGCCTCGCTTGGTTGGCGGCTAAGCGGGGCTGGAAAGGCCTGGAATGGGCAGTTGGCATACCGGGCACTGTGGGAGGCGCTGTGGTGATGAATGCAGGCGCTCACAGGGGCTGTGCTGCTGATATTCTAGTCAACGCTCGCCTGCTATCCCCTAATGGTAAGGTGGAAATTCTCACACCAGAAGCTTTGGGCTATCGTTACCGGACTTCAGTGTTGCAAGGGGGCGATCGACTGGTAACAGAAGCGACTTTCCAGTTGCAGCCGGGATTCGATCGATCGATCGTCATGGCAGAAACTAATAACAATTTCAGCCAGCGGCGGACGAGTCAACCCTACCACCTGCCTAGCTGCGGCTCTGTTTTCCGCAACCCCAGCCCCAAGGCAGCAGGCTGGTTAATCGAACAAGCGGGACTGAAGGGATACCAGATCGGTGGCGCGCAAGTAGCTCAGCGCCATGCTAATTTTATTCTTAACTGCGGGTCAGCAACGGCCAATGATATTTTTCAAGTGATCCGCCACGTTCAACAGCAAGTCGAGCAGCGGTGGTCGCTGTTGTTGGAGCCAGAAGTTAGAATACTGGGAGAGTTCCCCTTCTAAGGCATGATTGAAGTAATACGGAAACGGCAGACTGCCAGCGCACACATCATCACAAAGTAGTTATGACAAAATCAGGACAAGGATTTGGCTTCGGCCTGGGCAAAATGAAAGAACTGACTGAAGCTTTCAAAAAAGCTCAGCAGGTTCAAGAAGGAGCTAAAAAGCTCCAAGAAGAGTTGGATGTAATGGAAATTGAGGGAACTGCCGGCGGCGGCTTGGTTAAGGTTTTTCTCAGCGGCAACCAAGAACCCCGCCGCGTCGAAATCTCACCGGATGCGATCGGTGAAGGTGCTGATGTGGTTTCTGAACTCGTCACGGTGGCGATGCAGGATGCCTACACTAAGTCTACGGCAACGATGCGGGAGAAAATGGAAGAACTGACCGGCGGACTGAATCTCCCTGGGTTCGGCTAGTCATTAGTCATCAGTCATTAGTCATCAGTCATTAGTCATTAGTTGACTGTTGACTAATGTTATTGGTTATTGGTTATTAGCAGCCCCAAGCGAGCAACAAATGACTAATGACTAATAACGTTCGCGAGCGGGGACAGCGCTAATGACTAATGACTAATAACTAATAACTAATGACTAATAACTAATGACTAAATTATTGTTTGTCTGCCTCGGAAATATCTGCCGATCGCCCTCAGCAGAAAATATTATGAATCACTTAATTAAACAAGCTGGTTTGAGCGATCGCATCACCTGCGATTCAGCCGGAACTGGCGGGTATCACATTGGCAGCCCCCCTGACAACCGCATGGCGTTGGCGGCGAGGAAGCGCAAGATTGAATTGTTAGGCGAAGCCCGCCAATTTAACAGGAAAGATTTTGAAAATTTTGATTTGATTTTGGCGATGGATCGCGACAATTATCGCAATATTCTTGCTGTTGATACTGCGGGAAAATATAAAGATAAAGTGCGCTTGATGTGCGATTTTTGCCGATCGCACGACTTGAAGGAAGTTCCCGATCCTTACTACGGTGGGCCGGAGGGATTCGATCGGGTAATTGATTTACTGCTGGACGCTTCGGAGGGTTTGTTGGAATACGTTATCAGTCAGGAACAATTAACAATTAACAATTAACAATTACCAATTACCAATTACCAATTAACAATTACCAATTATAGCATTTCGATCTCCCCTATGAGGTACGCACTGGGCTCCGTGGGCACGCAGGCATACCTCACTACGCTTGAGAACCGCCATACCAGAAAGAATTGGTTGAAAGCCCCAAGCTTTTTCGGGAGAAATTAAAATCAGACTATTCATTACTCAAATCCTCTTCCTTCTAGGTAGAGGTCGCTGTCAATTGTCAACTGTCAACTGTCAACTGAACAATTACCAATTACCGACCAAATGGTGTTCCATCGCAAAGCGAACCAGTTCTGCCCGGTTGTTGCTTTCAGTTTTTCTGAACAAGCTGCTGACGTGCTTTTCGATGGTGCGAGGACTGAGGTGGAGCCGATCGCCGATTTGAATATTAGAAAGACCTTCTGTCAGCAAATCTAGCACTTCCTGCTCTCGTTGCGTCAAATTCGGAGCATCGCCACTGCCATATACCCGCGCGAACGAGCTATCCCGTAAAGAATCGCGCGTTTCTGGTTTTTGAGTTAAAAAATCAGTTTGAGGCTGGTCATTGGCGATGATACCTGTCGCTGTTGGCATCTGTTCGGGTTCGGGGGAACGAGACGGTGCCTGAGCAATTAGAGCGTAGCGATCGAGCAAAGAGCGAATTACCGCGCCCAATTCCGGGAGTTCAAAAGGCTTAGCCAGAAAATTGTCGCACCCCATCTGATAGCCGCGAATCCGTTCCTGCGTGCTCGTGCGTTCCGTCAAAAAAATCACCGGTAGCAATCGGAAGGCGGGACGAGTCCGAACTCGACGCACGAATTCGTAGCCATCCATCTCGGGCATTGTAATGTCGGTAACAATCAAATGTGGCTGAAATTCCTCTACCAAGCCTAAAGCATCTTTGCCGTTCTCAGCAGCGATTACAGAGTATCCCGTAATTTCCAGATAATCGGTAATCGACAAGCGCGTCGCGAAATCGTCGTCAGCAACCAGAATCGTCAAGGGCATGGGCGGACATTAAAAATTAAACATTAAAAATTAAAAGTGATTAATTTCACTTTTAATTTTTAATTCTACTGTTTAATTCTGTTGTTGACACTCCCCGAATATCAAGGTACCGGGATTCTTAAGACATTTCTGTCAAAATATCCCTTTTGTTAAGGTTCCTTTCGCTGACTACGTTTACACGCTTAAGTGCGTAGTCATGTCTCCTCAAAATGTTTTGGGCGTAGACTTTCCCACCGGCAGGGGGTTGGTTTTTTAATCTTGTCTGATGTGTTTATTTTACCATATTCATTTGTGAAGATGGATTTGTTATTTTACTGAACAATGGCGAAAAGCCGGCCACTCAAGAAGGGGTTTTAGACCCATCTCTCTGATAAGTTGCAGTTAAAGTACCAGGTTGCGCTAATGTTCCCTGCAAAGCTACGCCGCGCCCGTTGGCTGCCAAATGCCGCAGAGTTTTGTAAATTGTCTCGATTTGCTCTGGCCTTCCTGCTTTTTTTGCTATTTCTGATACAGATAGAGGTGTTGGAGCGTCTTTGATAACTTGCAGCACCAGTTGCTGCAAATCTAACACAGCAGCGGCCGCTTTTTTACCGGCTTCAACCCCTGGCTGGTGATAGGCATTGACATTCACCAAGGAACCGTAAAAACCTACGGCTCTTTCGTAGAGGGCGATTAATGCTCCTACTGTCCGAGGGTTGACTTTTGTAATTGTGACGGTGATTGAATCTCGATGATTTTCGTACAAAGCTTGTCGAGTTCCCTGCAACAAACCAGATAAATAATCTCCCGAGGTGACGCCCGGTTCTACTTCTGGAGAAATTCCTTGCCTGTCTTCCAAAACTTCGATAAATGTTAGGAAGAAATTCGGCACGCCTTCTCGGAGTTGCTGGACGTAGGCGTGTTGGTCGGTGCTGCCTTTGTTGCCGTAGACTGAGATTCCTTGATAAACTGTGTTGCCGTCTAAATCTTTTTCTTTGCCGATCGATTCCATGACTAATTGCTGCAAATAGCGGCTGAACAATAGCAGGGAATCTTTGTATGGCAAAACTACCATGTCTTTCTCGCCGCGTCCGTTGCAGGCAAAATACCAGGACAGGGCTAAAAGGGCTGCGGGATTGTTTTTAATGTCGGGAATTCTGGTAGCTTCGTCCATGACTTTAGCGCCATCGAGCATCGCCCGAATGTCGATGCCTTGCAAAGCTGCTGGTAAAAGTCCGACTGCTGAGAGTTCCGAAGTGCGTCCTCCCACCCAGTCTGACATGGGGAAGCTGGCTATCCAGCCTTGTGCTTTGGCTAATTTGTCTAGTTGGCTGTCTGTGCCGGTGATGGCAACTGCCTGTTTGGCGAAGTCGAGTTTTTGGGCTGCGAAGGCTTTTTGAACTTCGATCATGCCGTTGCGGGGTTCGGGGGTGCCGCCGGATTTGGAGATAGTAATTACTAAGGTGCTGCTGAGTTTGTCTTTGATTTTGTTGAGGATGCGATCGATCCCAGCCGGATCTGTGTTGTCAATAAAATGAATTGCTAGGGGTGGAATGTCTGGGGATAGGGCTTCGGCGACGAATTGAGGCCCGAGGGCAGAACCGCCAATGCCGATCGAGATAATATCGGTAAATTGCGGAGCAAATGGCGGTTTAATATCGCGACTTTGAACTTTTTTGACAAATTCTTCGACTTGTGATATGCCTTCGACTATTTCTTGTTTTAATTCTGGAGTGGGAGCTAAATCGGGGTTTCGCAGCCAGTAGTGGCCCACCATGCGGTTTTCGTCGGGATTGGCGATCGCGCCTGCTTCCAAAGCTGTCATATCTTTGAAAGCTTTGTCAAATTTGGGCTTCAGTGCTGCTACCGCATCGTCGTCGAATCCCATCCGGCTGATATCGAGATAAAGTCCCAATCCAGAGTGATAGTAAAGCCAGTCTTGATAGCGTTGCCAGAGTGCTGCGGCGTCCATATAATTCTCTACGATTCTTATAATGTTCGATCGGGCTAGTCGGGAATCAACCAATTGTAGTTTAAAACGATGTTATGTATGGCTTTTGCAGAATCCCAATAAATTTAAGCATTAGTCGTCTGAAGGCGAAACCCTCCGACAGGCAGAAGAGTCTGGCAGAATTAGAGAATAAAAATGTGACTAGCCCAACAGTCTGAGTAGGTAGAACGCCCATTAGTGGCAAGGCCCCATAGATACATCAAAAGTAAAGTGAAAGCGACAGATAGATTTAAATGTTGTCAGGGTTCGGCTTGGGATTTTAGTTTGACAACAGTTAAATTTTGGCAAGTCCCTTTAAAATAGGCATTGCAGTCTGGTTAAATATACTTTTTGCGGTCACTCAATCATCGGCTAAAAATATAATGAACAACTGTCAAATACCAAAATTGTAGTATAATATACAGCAATAGTGCTTCACTTAAGAATGCTCCCCCTAGCCCCCCGACTATCAGGGGGAGACAAGAGTATTTTCAAAGTCCCCCGACTATCAAGGGATGCGAGGGGGATCTCCGGGCAATAAACAGCGCGAACAGAAACGTATTGGAATATACAGATATTATAATTAAAGTGCGATCGACTATGCTTACTCTATCTCCAGAATTAAAAGAAAGATTAGCAACTCCGCTAAAAATCGGCGACTTTGAAGTCAAAAGTCGTGTTCTGCAATCGCCCTTATCCGGCGTAACCGATTTGGTATTTCGCCGCCTGGTGCGCCGCTATGCCCCGGATTCGATGATGTACACCGAAATGGTCAATGCTACGGGTTTGCACTACGTGAAGCAACTGCCGCGAATTATGGAAATCGATCCAAACGAGCGCCCGATTAGCATTCAATTGTTTGACTGCCGGCCGAATTTCTTGGCAGAAGCGGCGCAGAAAGCTGTGGCAGAAGGAGCTGATACTGTTGATATTAATATGGGCTGTCCGGTTAACAAAATTACTAAAAACGGCGGCGGTTCTTCGCTGCTGCGAGATCCCGAAACAGCAGAGGCAATTGTGCGGGCGGTTGTGGATGCTGTAGATGTTCCTGTGACAGTGAAAACTCGCATCGGTTGGACTGACAAAGAAATTAATATTGTGGAATTTGCCAAGCGGATGGAGGATGCGGGAGCAAAAATGATTACCGTGCACGGCCGCACGCGATCGCAAGGTTACACCGGCCCGGCAAAATGGGAGTGGATTCGCCGTGTTAAGGAAGTTTTATCGATTCCCGTCATTGGTAACGGAGACATTTTTTCAGTGGAAGCAGCGGTGCGGTGTCTCGAAGAAACTGGCGCCGACGGAGTGATGTGTTCGCGGGGAACTTTGGGCTATCCATTCTTGGTGGGAGAAGTCGATTATTTCTTGAAAACAGGTGTGGAAAAGATACCTCCGACACCAATTGAACTTCTCGAATGTGCTAAGGAACATCTGCGGGCTTTGTGGGAATACAAAGGTGAAAGCGGTGTCTCTCAAGCGCGCAAGCACTTAACCTGGTATGCTAAGGGCTTCCCCGGTGCTGCGGAATTGCGGGGTGTGTTGGCTGTGGTAGAAACGGTTGAGCAAGGTTGCGAATCGATCGATCGCGCGATCGAGCAATTGCCAGCAGTTTAAAACCCTGGGAGAGGGACTCGCCAAAAGCCCGCTGTTGCGAGTCCAATCGCTCGCAAAAAGTAAGGTTCGTAGTGAGGACTTTAGTCCTCTAATTCAGAGGACTAAAGTCCTCACTACGAACCGTTTTTATTAACAGTTGAAAATTTGTGTGTAGGGGAAAGCATGGACTCATTAAAAGGGCGAGATTTATTAAGTCTGGCCGATTTAAGCATTGACGAATTAAATTATTTACTGGATCTCGCAACCAGTTTAAAATCGGGAATGGTCAAGCTGAAACGCAACAAAGTTCTCGGCTTGTTATTTTCCAAAGCTTCGACACGAACGCGGGTGAGTTTTACGGTGGCAATGTATAAATTGGGAGGGCAAGTAATCGACCTCAATCCCAATGTAACACAAGTCAGCCGTGGCGAACCGTTGGTAGATACCGCCAGAGTTTTAGACAGATATTTAGATATTTTGGCAATTCGGACTTTCGAGCAAAAGGATTTAGTAACCTTTGCCAATTATGCCAAAATTCCTGTAATTAATGCTCTGACAGATGACGAACATCCATGTCAAGTGCTGGCGGATTTAATGACAGTCAAAGAGTGTTTTGGCAAGCTGGAAGGACTGACGCTGACTTATTTTGGTGACGGCAACAACATGGCTAATTCGCTGATGTTGGGCTGTGCAATGATGGGGATGAATGTCAGAATTGCTTGTCCTAAAGATTTCCTGCCAAATCCTGAAATAGTAGCAAAAGCTGAGGCGATTGCTAATGGCAAAACCGAAGTTACTGTGACGGCTGATGCGGAAGCTGCTGCTAAGAATACTCAAGTGATTTACACTGATGTTTGGGCAAGTATGGGACAGGAAGAGGAGGCTAAACTCAGAATTCCTTTGTTTGAACCTTATCAGGTAAATGAACGACTGGTAGGGATGGCCGATCGCAATGCCATCGTACTGCACTGTTTGCCGGCACACCGGGATGAAGAGATTACCGATGCGGTGATTGAAGGTTCGCGATCGCGCGTTTGGGATCAAGCGGAAAATCGGATGCACGCTCAGCAAGCTTTGCTGGCTAGCATTCTCGAAAGCGATTAGGTTAATAAGATAAGACGGCGGTTAAGACGGCGGTTAAGACGGCGGTTGAAACCGCGTCTACACAGACAAAACCCACCTCCGTGGGTTGAAGAGTGGGCAGTTAAAATTACGCGATCTTCGGAGTCTTCCGTTATTTCAAAATAAGACGGCGGTTGAAACCGCGTCTACACAGACAAAACCCACCTCCGTGGGTTGAAGAGTAGGCGGTTAAAATTACGCGATATTCTGAGTCTTCCGTTATTTCAACCGCCGTTTTATCTGAACCGTATTGGATCAAAACCGACTGCAATTATTGTATTAGTTTGATAGCGGTTGTCAATTTGATATAATAGGTGGCAGCATTTCCCCAATTGCAATATTAAAAGCGGGAAATTGCAGCGGTGAAATACTGGCAGTTTCCTCAAGAATGACTTCACTTTGATACCCATCATCAGCGGGTTCTCGAAAAACGTGCAGTTGTCTGTCATTCACATTTAATACCCAATAATCCACAATTCCCGATCGCGCGTAAATTTTGGCTTTAATTTCGCGATCGTAAGCTAAGCTGCTGTCTGCCACTTCGATAATTAGATATACTTCTGATGGCGTCGGATGGTGAGTGGCGTAGTCAAAGGGATCGATTCTAACTACAGCGATATCCGGTTCGGGTTCGGAATTGTCATCGAGGGCGATCGGATCTTGCATTCGTACCCAAGCCAGATTTCCAAAAAGGTTTTGCAGCAATCTATCTGTACGCCCTAAAGCGGAGGTGTGAGCAGTTCCTTTTGCACTCATTCTGATAATATTTCCTGAAACTAATTCGACTCGTTCCTCTGGGTGAAAAAATCCCATCTCTCCCAGCTTCTGATATTCTTTAACTGTCCATTTGCGGAGCGTAAAAGGGGCTTCTGTTATTAGCATAGCTTCACCAAAAATATCGCAATTCCATCCAGGATAATTTTATTGTAGCTTATTAGGTAAAGTATGCAGCGGTAATCCGAGCGGGATTGTGCAGCCTCTCTATTCCCTCTCTCTGCGCCCTCTGCGCCCTCTGCGGTTAATAAAAAAACAATAAAATGATTCAAATGATTCAGGTTTCGATCGCCGAATTGGCGTAAATTGCCAATTGCGATCGATTTCGTAAATTCAACCGATTCAGTAGATGAGTAACATGAGTTTTCACCGTTCCCTCAGAAATAAACAACTGCTGGGCAATATCTCGGTTAGTTAAACCTTTACCAATCAACTGCAATACCTCTTGTTCGCGCGGGGTTAATTGTGTCAGTGCAGCGAGTTTCGAGGGTTGAGCGGTAGGTGCTGGATTAGTAGGTTCTGAATTAGTAGGTGCTGCACAAAATCCTGTTATTAGCTTATCCATTAAGCCAGGAGCCAGTTGAGTATAACCCGATTGCACCAAACGAATTGCCTGTGCTAACTCTTCCGATGGCATATCTTTCAACAAATAGCCCTTGGCCCCGGCCCGCATCGCATCAACAATGTATCCATCGTCATCAAAGGTAGTTAATACCAAGACACTCGTATTTGGAAATGACTGGCAGATCAGGCGAGTTGCTTCTCTACCATCCATCACGGGCATTTTTAAATCCATTAATACAACATCGGGTTGGAGAGCTTCGACTTGCTCTAGAGCAGCTTTACCGTTGTGGGCAATTCCAATCACTTCTAAATCTGATTCTAGGCTTAACATAGCCTTGAGCCCTTGGCAGATAAGCTGCTGATCGTCAACTAGCAATAGACGAATCATGGGGAAATTCCTAAATCTCTTATCCCATAATAGTTCTTAATTGCACAGACAAAGAAAAAACGCCAAAAGAGGTTACGTTAATTTTACATTTTGTTACATGAAGTAATTTATTTTCGCCTACCTACTTAACGGCAGGCTAACATCGATTCTACATCCCGCTGCGGGTGATGTTTCCAGGTGAAACTCTCCGTTGAGAGAAGCAATTCGCTCTTGCATTCCTCGCAATCCAAACCCGCCAGTACCACTTTCTAATTTGAACCCCCGCCCGTTATCCTCAACAGTCAGGTGCACTCGATCGCCCGTTGTGTGCAATTGCAGATGAACCTCGGTAGCTTGGGCGTATTTGCAAATGTTGGTCAATGCTTCTTGCACGATGCGATACAGCGTTTTGACAACTTGAGGTGGTAATACAACTTCCACGCAAATGCTGCTGGTAACAGTAATGCCCATACTCTGGCGAAAGTCTTCCATCAGCGAGGAAATCCCCTGTTCCAAGGTTTCTTCTGCTTCTGCGTCAGCCCTCAGCGCATTTACCGATTGTCGAACTTCTTTCATCGCCACCTTACCGAGTCGGTGTGCTTGTTCCAAAAACGGTTGTGCCTCTGTTGGGTCATGCTGCCAGAGTTTCATGGCGGTTTGCAGTTGAATGTTGAGCGAAGTCAAGGCGTGACCCAGCGAATCGTGAATCTCTCTAGCAATGCGATTGCGTTCCTGAACCGCTGCTAAATCTTCTATTTGCAGGGCATATTCTCGTAGCTGCGCGTGGGCTTGCGATAGTTGTTCCTGAGTTCTACGTTCTGCTAGTAAGGTACTGACCAACTGCGACACGAAAAATAGCCCCAATCCAAACATCAACAATTCTGCCGTCTGGTGCATCCAAATTTGTTGTTGCTCGACATTAGGCAACATCAGGGGTATCACTCTTTGAAGATACTGAACTTGATGAAACATATACATTACCAGCGAAAGACCTGCCACTATCCACCGACCGGGAGATTCAAATAAAAAACAACTGCGAATTAACACGATCAAATACAGCGTCGGTAGGATATGCAGGTATCCCAAGGTTGTTCCGTAGAAGATCAGACCCATTTCGATCGCCGTATAGACATAGCGAAACGAAGTTTTGCCAGAGGGTAAGAGCCATCCCATCAAGCCCAGGGATACCAGGATTAGAATGTGCTGTACGGGAATGCTTTGACGCTGCCACGCTTCGATCGCAGCCATCACTCCACAACTGCCTAACATGATCCATTCGGTGTACAGCAGAAAGCGAAATGGTTGAGGTTGGGTTTTTAGTAGGGATGCGATCGCAGTCATGGCAGGGGCCTCCAGTAGTTGTGGCTCTCAGTATTCCCAAAAAATACTGCAAGTCAGACTGAATGTCTATAAAACTCGGCAATTTTCTAACTTTCGCTGATGCTACCCCTGGGAACTATGACTAAAGTTATAGCCGATCGGGAGAGGCAGCGCGAACATCGCACTCGGCAGTAATGGGCGATCGCGACTTTTGGCAGATAAGCGGGCGATCGAGAATATCCATTTCGTTGATGTCAGATCGAGACGTTTTTCAGATGTGTTGAACCGAGTTTATTTCCTAAGATTGTGACATAGCAAACCAAAGCAAACAGTTTTGATTTGCCTCAATAATTCACTTAATATCTAGGAGCAACCAACATGGCTTTAATTAATGGAACCAACGGCAACGACAATCTGAACGGTACTGCTGCTAGCGATACCCTGCGGGGATTGGACGGAAACGATAATCTGTTTGGCGGTTTCTTTGGGGACGATCTTCTGGATGGTGGAAACGGAAATGATACAGCGACCTATCTAGGATTTGGTAATAATATAATTGCGTCTTTAGAGACTAACAAAGCAACTTTTTTTGGAGGTAGCGGAACTTTCATCGGTATTGAAAACTTAATTGGTGGTAACAATCAAGATGTCTTGACTGGCAACGCTTTTAACAATCTGATCGATGGTAGTTTTAGCAATGACGACATCTCGGGCCGGGCAGGGGACGATCGCCTAATTGGTGGAGACGGATTCGATACTTTAAGGGGAGAATTAGGCAACGATAACCTGCGAGGTGGCAACGATACGGATTTGCTAGACGGTGGAGATGGGGCAGATTTCCTCGCTGGCGACAAGGGTAACGATACGATGATCGGCGGCAGTGGCGATGACAACTTTCAATGGGTGGATGGCGACGGCAGCGATCTGATTCAAGGCGGCAGCGGTAGCGATAATTTGTTATTCAACGGTTCGATCGCGCAAGGGGATAATATTAACCTCACCCAATCGGGATCGAACATTGTATTGCAGCGCACCAATCTCGTCCCCGTAACCTTAACAACCACAGGCATAGAAAGTTTTAATGCAATTAACGGTTTAGGTGGCGATGATGTTTTGACTGTCAGCAATCTAGGCGTGGCAAGCGGTGTCGGATTTATCCAATTCACGGGGGGGGATGGCAACGATCGCCTGAATGCGAACTCCAGTGTATCGCCAAACATCGATTCTAGTGGTGGTAACGGTAATGATGTTTTGAACGGCGGTAACGGCAACGACTCGCTATCGGGCGATCGAGGAAATGACGTTATTGTTGGGGGTAACGGGAACGATTTAATTAAAGGTGCCGAGAGTGGCAATCTGGGACGGGGTGAGATCGATGTGCTCATCGGCGGCGCAGGTCGAGATACTTTTGTGCTGGACAATTTCTATAATGATGGCAACATCATTGCAGATGGTGATGCGCTCAACTTTTTCAATGGCATTGATGGCACGGGAGATTTTGCTCGCATCATAGACTTCAGAATCGGTGACGATCTGATTCAACTGTCCGGGCCTCGCAATAGCTATGAGCTCAAACCCATCACCAATTCCCTGCGAGGAGGGAGTGTCGCTCAAGATATGGGAGTTTTCAAGAAAGGATTTTTACAGCCCCTTGAGTTGATTGCGATCGTTCAAGATGCACCCAGTAACCTAAATATCAACGATACAACGCAATTCAGAATCAGCTAGTTTTGTGTCGATCGATCGCACTGCTGTTAGTTTGGAGCGAGTTTTGATTGTAGCTTGGGTAAGGTGCACGGGTTTCAGCTTAACTTGTTTTCCTGCGGTCAGCTTAATGCGCTTTCTCCCAGTCCGGCAGGGGTTTAAACCCCTGCCTCATAGCTTAAGTCGGTTAAAACCGACTGCAATTATTAAATTTATAGCCTTTCTCACAAAGATTCGCGGACGTTGTTGGGAAGAAGGCCCTCTTGATTTAAGCGGTTATATAAGCTGTCAGTCATACCTCATCTTTCTGAGAAAGGCTATATTACATAAATTAATCGTTACAAATAGATAATTCATGAATTAGTAAGGTGCGCAGTGCACACCCTAAAAAGTGGCTACAAACTAGCGAAGTAAGGTGCACATTGTGCACCCTACAGACTGATTAAGAGGCGGCGAAATTCACTTTTGTGACTTCACCTGCGACAACATTAACTGTTTGTTGAATTTGACTTCCATCAACCTTTAACTGATAAGTTCCCGGAGAAAGCTCGATCGCACCAAACCATCCTTTACCATCCGCCCGCAGTTGGCGCACCTTGCCACCAGCATTAACTGCCTGCAATGTCAAGCCCGCGCCGTCGCAGCTTCCTTGGCACTGTTGCAAATTTCCGGCGATCGCACCCAGAGTCGGCCGCGACTTCCAAGGCATATCAGGAATCCCCACCGGAGTCGCCCACACAGGCTGAGTTTGAACGTTTCTGCCCGTAGCGCCATCAACGTATTGACTCGGTTGCGACAGCGCCGTATAAAACCAATCATTACTCTGCGACACGAATTTCCAAGGCTGGCGGGGCAAATCACCGCTGCCGCCCGATCGCAATTCAACGTTACTGTAAATATTGGTGCTAGCGTAGGAATAAAGCACCGTACCAGCAACGCGATTTCCTTTCGCAGAAGGCGCTTCGGCGCGGCGAATCTGCCCTAGAGTGTCTTCGATGTAGTTGAGATAGTTGCCAGGCCCGATCGCGATTTGGCGGTTGTACTGGTGGTCTTTAGCGTACTCTATCCAATGGTCGTAACCCATCTTTTGCTGCGGCTTGTACTCGCGCTGGTAAGTCATCGGCATCGCCATGTCGAGAATACCTTCTTCCAGCCAAGCGCGCCAATCCTGCAATACTTCTCTGTACGGCTGCGTTTTATACCAGCCTGCATCATTAGCTGGGCCGTCTCCCCAGGCGATCGTCGCTGCGGTAATTTTAACGCGCGGTTTAATCGCCATGGCTTCTACATAAAGCTTCCGCACTAAATTTGTCACCTGATCGCGCCGCCACTGCATCCACAGAGGATCGCTGGCTGCCGGTTTGCCCGATCGACCGTTTTGTTGGTTGAAACGGGCGATCGAAGTAGGATTGTAGCCCCAATTCGGCCCGCCGTAGCGCACGTAATCCAACTGTACGCCGTCCACATCGTAGCGCTTCAACAAGTCCAAATAGACAGAAACAGTATAATCTAGGGCGTCTGGATTGCCGGGATCGAGAAAACCTTTGGCTTCGCCACTCGAAATCAGCATCGCCCAATTGTCCTTTCCTGAGGCATTGGGCCCATGTTGTTGCCAAACATGATTTGCAGGAAGTTTACCACCGGAAACTACTGGTAGCGTCACCATCCAAGCGTGTACTTCTATACCTGCGGCGTGGGCTTTGTCGATCAAATCTTGGAGGGGATCGAAACCTGCTGGAACATTCGGATCGGTGGTGCGGGGTTCGATCGCACTCGTGTAAAAAGCATCACCGCGGCGGCGGACTTGGGCGACGATCGCGTTAGCATTGGCTTTCTGTGCGTCAGCAATCAACTTGGTTACTTCTTGAGGCGTTTTGAAACCGGGGTTGAATGCGTCCACCCAGAAGGCGCGAAATTCGCTGGTTGGCGTTAGTGGAGGCATAATGGCGATTGCGCGATTCGGGAACAAGTTGGATAACCAACCGGGAGTCAGCAGAAAACTGATTGTTAAGCCGATCGCGAACAGGCTTGACAAAAAGAGTGTTTTAGTCTTTCGCATGAGGAATGTGTGAGAGAGCGTTTAACTGTCTTTTACGGACGTTTGGTGTGAGCGTCCGCTTGACATTTTGGCACATCTTTGAGTTAAAAAACTGATAGCGTGAAACTGTGTTCTGGAATAGCGATCGCTTATACTGGATTCTGGTATTTTCTATACAATCGCTTTATTTTTTCAATGTACGAACGCACTGATAGTGAGATTGAAGCAATTCAAGAACTACTCTCGCCACACTTTGGAACTGGTTTTGAGCCTGACGAACTGACAAATAGCGAACAGACAATCATCGAACAGGTATTGAAGTATGTAGGTAGCCGATTTACCCGGATGAAATATATCCTGGGTCTTGCCCTTGATTTTGCGATCGTCGCACAGCGTCTATCTAATGTTGATGACTCTGCCAAAAGATTAAGAGAAAATCTGACAATTGAACAATTATTTCAACGTTATCAAGTTGTCACTGAACGGGGAGAACAACAGGCAAATACACTAACTTTAAAATTTGGTCAATCAACTCAAGTAGGTATCCGACGTATAGAAGAGTCTATTGTTCAATTTTTTCACAGTCTCAATCGTTCTAAATATCCCAGTGCTTATGTTTACAATACAGGTCAATGGCAAAAATTTCAAGACCTACTGATTCTCTGTTTTAGTCTATCCGAGTCTGGACGATTTCAACTATGTCAACAACTTATTGATTTTGGTCTCGAACGATTGCTAAAGAACATATTTGTTACGAGAGAATCTTTGCGAATTCGCTTATTTGCCGAGATAGTAAGCAATTACCCGCGCAGCGATCCAGATGAAAATGGAGGTTTAGTTTTTCAAGCCATTGCTTGCGGTTATTTCAAAGCAGATCGACCTCATCTTAGCTTTGTAGTTGATAAGGTACGCACAGGTTCGTCAAGACAGCGGCGTTTTGGAGATATTGATTGTTATTACGGCTTGGATCTAGAAATATCAATAGAAGTAAAAGACTGCCACATTTCCATGAAAAACGTCAAGCAACAATTGGGAAGTTTCCAGAAACAAGTAACAGGTAATCAAATCCTTGGTGTGGCTTTTATACTCTCCATAGACGGCGAAGCGAGTTCTATACTTAGCGACAGTGGCATCATTTCCTTCGCACAAGATGAGTTAATTAGATCCGTGAGGATCTGGGATTGGCAAAAGCAGGATGCAGCCGTGCATGAGATGCTTCACTATCTTGCTCATGTTGAACAGAATCCTAGTGCTGTTGGCAGACTGCTGGCATTTATTCGCGATCGAGATCCCCAACACAACTCTCTTACTTATTATCAAAGTTAAACTGTGATTTCAAGAGCAAGCTGAATCGGAAAATTCAACTCTGAATTGAGTGACTTTACTTTTTGCGATCGGGCTATAACAATTTCATCATCTGAATGGCTTTGATAAGCCTTGATAACTTCCTTTCCTACCGCAAATCCGAGTAGTGGCGGTACGGCATTTCCGACTTGAAGGTACTGTGATGTTCTCGAACCAATCACCTCAAAATCATCGTCAAAAGATTGCAGCCTCAATCCTTCACGGACAGTCAATCCCCGATGCTGACTTGGATGAGTCGCTCGTGCAGACGAAGGTTTTCTCATGTTAGATGTTACAGCAATAGCTGGTTTATCACTAGCTAGCCGAGCATAGCTATTGTGAAAACCGCTGGCTGGTTGAAGGATCTCGGGAATTGACTTTCTGTTGCCACCATCTGGGATATACTTCAGAATTTCAATTAACTTTTGTGAATGATTGGCCGCCTCGTGATGTAGCAATATATTGGCGGTTTTCCGCCTAGCTATTTGATACTCAGTTTGCGGCATAATCTGGTAAAATTTACAAATCTCTCCAGCATTTAATGGCGGTAAATCTGAAATTGCATCAGCTACATTGACATAATAGTGAGAACTTGGCAGTGGAAACTCAGGCGGCAGCAATCCATCAAGCCAACCTATAAAAAAAGCACGCTTTCGCAGTTGTGGTACGCCGTAGTCAGCCGCTTTTAAAAGGCGACATTTCATGTGATAGCCGATATCAGCAAAGCTAGCGATGACTGAATCGCGCACTTTGCCTCCCTGCATTACCAACATTCCTTCAACATTCTCGATAATCACATAAGCCGGACGAATTTCAGCCACCAAGTCGCGAAAATTGCACCATAAAGAATTGCGAGGATCTGTAATCTCTCGCTTGCCAACGGTGCTAAATCCTTGGCACGGTACTCCCCCAGTAATGATGTCGATTTCTGCTACCGAAATTTTAAAGAACTCCTCTATCTCGGAAACGGTTGTCTGTGTTAAGTCAGATAGCAAACAGGGAAGTGGAGATAGGTTTCGTTCAAAAGTTTGTTTGGCGTTTTGACAGTAATCTATGCCGCCGATTGCTTGAATTCCAGCACGTTTAAAACCCAGAGTTAACCCTCCAATGCCGCAAAACAAGTCAAGGCTACGCGGAAAATGCTTTGTTTGAGTTTTTGTCATCGTTAGCTACCTCTTGAGAGAACTATATGAAAAGTCAACATACTTTTGCGAACTTACGGCACTTCCGACTGGGATCAGAATGTCCGCGCTGACTTCGTTCATTTTAACGGACAACATCTGTTGCAGGCTTATTCAAAAGATGAAAATATTTGTGAGCCAGAATGATGCTAAAATACGCTGTTTGTATGGCTGGTGCTGGCATCAGCACAACATATACTGTGATGTCAGCGGTTGAATTGACCGGAAATTGTCGATCGCACTCAGTAAACCAAATCAGTAGTTAGGCAAAATATGTCTGCAATGGAAAAAAAACCGATCGATGGATTGTGGGTATCAGTATTATACTTCGCTCAGGGTCTCCCGTACACCGTCGTTAATTTAATGTCGGTGATTTTTTTGAAAGGGATGGGAACCAGCAACGAACTAATCGGATTGACAAGTCTGTTATCTTTTCCTTGGGTATTAAAAGGTTTGTGGGGGCCCGTTGTTGATATGTATTCCACTAAACGCAAGTGGATTTTAAGAACGGAAATCATTTGTGCTTTTCTGTTTGCTTTCCTAGCTTTTGGTGTGTTGACGCCCCTGGCTATTATTATATCGCTGGTTGTCTTTACAGCGATCGCCTTTGTTTCAGCTACTCACGACATCGCCATTGACGGATTTTATTTAAACACTCTCAATAAAGACAAACAAGCACTATTTGTCGGTGTTCGCAACACGGCTTATAGAGGTGCCGTGATTGTCGGTAGCGGTGTCTTGGTTTTCTTGGCCGGTAAACTAGCAGAACAGCATTTAATCCCGGTAAATGCAGGCGATACTAAAACATATCAGGAGATTCCGCTGTCACTTTTCGGTTCGTCTTATAATGTGTCTCCGATTAACTACGGATGGGCGACAGCCTTTGGCATTTGCGCGCTGATTTTTGTGCTGATTTATCTGTTTCAGCGGTGGTATCTTCCCTATCCTAGAAATTCTGCTGCGGAAACAGGCGCACCCCAACAAAAAATTAGCTTTTTTGAGTCATTTAAAACCTATTTCCAGCAAGATAAAATTGGTTGGATTGTGACTTATGTCTTGATTTTTCGATTGGGAGATGCCCTGACTTTTAAAATGGCTCCTCCATTTTTAATGGATAAAGTTGAGAAGGGAGGATTAGCAGTTTCTACGTCAGATATGGGTTTGCTATCAGGTACTGTCGGGATAATTTTTCTGTTAATCGGAGGGTTGCTGGGCGGTTATTTGATTGCGAAACAAGGACTGAAAAAATGGATGTGGCCGACGGCGATTATGCAAAATTCAACTAACTTGCTGTATTGGATGTTGGCAATCAATCAACCGGGGATTGAGTGGGCCTATGCTGTAAATTCGATCGAGCAATTTACTTACGGACTTGGTGTAGCTGCCTATACAGTGTTCTTAATGCGGACTGTCCGCCCTGATTACGAAGCATCCCACTACGCGATTACCACGGCTTTCATGGCCGCAGGAGTGCTGATTCCGGGCGTTTTTAGCGGTTATTTACAGACTGCATTGGGCTATCAAAATTATTTCTTGTTTAGTTCACTGGCTGTGATTCCCGGTATGCTGACGATTTTCTTTTTGCCACTAGAAGATGAGAAAAAATTAGAATCTATGCCCCGGCCTGGACTGGACGATCCAGATTAATTAAATTGTATCTGTAATTAGGTACGTAGTTGCGATGAAAGCGCGCTCTTGGTGAATATAAGCTAAGAGCGCTGAAGCGCAACTACGTACCTTAGAGGGAGGCAACGCAACCTTTGATCGATACTTTTGATAGTTTTATATCTCCTATCCTGACAATTGCTCCACCCTGGATTGCCCCGATAGATAAGGGGTAGGCACGGGGCACTACCCCTACAAATCTTCATGAATATTTTAGGAATACTATAATTTACTCCACAAAATATAGGACACAACAATGTTGTATCCCTACCCCATATAGCAATCCTAAAATTAGGTACTTAGTTGGGCAAAGTGCGCTCTTCAGAATATAAGCTAAGAGCGCTGAAGCGCAACTACGTACCTTTAGGATTGCTATAGTCGCCAACTAAATCGAAATAAAATCCCTGGCTGTTAGCGGACTGCTTAGTACGCCGAAGAAACTGGCAAGAACTTCACCACTGCTGGCAATTTCGATGGTTGTTGAAATATCGGCTTGAGTAATTCTCAGTTGGTTGAAGCTCAAACCTCTGGTCAAACCAATTGAATCTTGACCCTGTTGAAAGTCTAGAAGTGTATCTGTACCGGCCCCTGCTCCTAACACAAATACGTCCCGTCCAGCACCACTAATTAACAGATCCGCACCCACTCCGCCAACGAGGGTATCGTCCCCGTCTCCCCCGCTCAAATTGTCATCTCCTTTGCCCCCGAATAGTTGGTCATTGCCGAGGCCACCGCTGATAATATCGTTACCTTTATTGCCGCTGAGAGTATCGTTTCCCCCATTACCAGTTATAATATCGTCCCCGGCCAAACCTGAGGTTGTATTGTTGGCATCGTCGCCTACTAAATTATTAATTTGGGAGA
Organism: Microcoleus sp. PH2017_24_DOB_U_A; assembly: GCF_020738205.1. NCBI lineage: Bacteria > Bacillati > Cyanobacteriota > Cyanophyceae > Oscillatoriales > Microcoleaceae > Microcoleus > Microcoleus sp. PH2017_24_DOB_U_A. The sequence continues at coordinate 4,623 of NZ_JAEQCT010000034.1, read as the reverse complement.
GGTCGAGAGCAGTTTTCATTGCAAGAACGTTTCCGAGAAAAGAGGTTCCCGGAGTGGTTCTCAATTGCTCTAAACTGCTGCGGGAAGCCAGGGCTTTTCCTAAGGGTGGCAGCGCAAAGTTTAAGCCTGCTAACAGCTCTAAATAATCTGAATCTGTAAAATTGAAATCCGGGCGGTTCAACTGGTCTACAGATATCTCTGTCTTGGTCAAACCGGGAGGAGGAGAGCTTAACAAACCACTTTGGGTGTGCTTGTCCAAGACAAGTAGCGGGTTAATAATCGGGTTAGTAAATGTTTCAAGAACTACTTTTCCGGGAAGAAAAGCTTCTCCTCCCAAACTAACAAAATCGCCACTAACTATATAGTGAGTTACATTTTTGCCTGCACTCGCTTTCTGCTTAAATGTATTGACTATACTTTGAGCAATTCCGGGAGAATTAAAGGTAACAATATCTCCGATCGCAGATGTGAATTCTGTGGCGGCTAGTTGCGTTATGGCGCCGCCCAAGCTGTGCCCGAGAAGGTCTGGTGGCAAGCGGCGGGGGTTTTTTGTTGTGTCTTGACCGATTTGTGTCAGCCAAGTTCCTAAGGCTTGTTTGTTGGCTTCAAATTGGTTGAAGCCGACGCTTCGCTTGTCTGCGTTGGCAAGATCGTCTACGAGGGAGTCGGTGCCGCGAAATACTAGAACTGGCGGTTTGTCTGGGGTGGTGGAGATTAAGCCGATCGCGTGAAATCCCGTTAGGGGATCGTCAAAAGTGCGATCGATTCGGTAGCCGACAGCCGTCAAACCAGCTTGAACTACAGTTTGTAACTGGGGGTTGTTATCTATGTAAACAAGCTGCTTGGCTATAGTTTCGTAAGCGGCGGGGGATGATGGCATATTTTTGTTATTTCCTGTCGTTTGATTGGGATTGGCTTTTTAAGCTAGTCAACTCATTTTACAGTAAATTAGGTTAATAAACAATATTTGTTTCTCCTATTGCGCGTTCCTAAATCACCCAATAGTCGGCTTGTGGCAGCGGATTTCGCAATAGCAAAAAACACACAAAAAAAGATTTACGCGCAATAACTTGCAGTTGTTGCGCTACCCAAACTACTATTTTTATCCATTAAATCTGCACGAAATCCGGTCGCGTGAGGTCGTTAGCGGACACGCCTCTGACGGTAGCAATAATTTCCCCAGTAATCGGGATAGTAATTACAGCTCCGTCAGCACTTGGGGTAACAATAATTTGAGGGTAAGTTAGACCCCGTGATAGGCCAATTAAATCTTCACCCTTTTTAAAATCGACAATCACATCTGCTCCGCCACCTGATTCTAATACAAAGCGATCGCGCCCTGCACCGCCAATTAAAAAATCGTTGCCAAATTCGCCGGAAATGAGGTCGTTTCCGTCGCCACCATCCAAAAAATCGTTGTTTCTGCCACCGTACAAGAAGTCGTCACCACTGTCGCCACTGAGGCTGTCATTATCTCGATTGCCTCTGAGAGTGTCGTTACCGGCGTTGCCGATAATTGTATCCTCTCCAGGGCCACCGCTAGCAGTATTGTTGCGAGCGTCGCCTAATAAATAATTTGCTTGCAGGGGAGCTAAACCGAATTGCATTTGTCTGATTAAGTCCACAAACGAAAATTCTGAGGCTGTTCTCAAACTCTCTGCACCGGCTCGGTTTCTGATTGCCACTGACACATTTGCTAGGGGAAAATTTAGTGCAGCAATAAACTCGTTAAAATCTGAGTCGTTGTTACTATAAGTAAATTCGGGACTGTTTAAGTTTTCGAGGGAAAATTGCCTCTGGAAAAAATCTGCGGGTGGAGCAGTTAACAAATTTTCTCTGCGATGTTTGGCTAAAACACTTAAGGGATTAATAGTCGGGTCTGTGAAAGTTTGGAGAAATACTTTTCCCTGGATAAATGCTTCGCCAAACAAACTGACAATATCTCCGCTGACAATGTAGTGACTGACATTTTTGTTGCCTGCCCTACTGAGATTTTTCCGAAAATTGCTGGCGATACTCGCTGAGACTCCGGGAGAGTTGAAAGTCAAGATATCGCCGCTCAGAGATGTGTATTCGCTGGCTACAATTTGAGCGATCGCTCCGCCCCAACTGTGCCCGACGACATCGGGCAATAATTTGCTGGGGTTTTTGGCAGTATCTTGACCGATTTCTGCGAGCCAGTTTTTGATACTATCTTTGTTTTTTTCAAATTCTGGTAAGCCTATGTCGCGGGAGGCAGAAAACATAGCGTCGCCGTCGATGAAGTCGGTACCTCGAAATACGAGGACTGGCGGTTTGGTGGGGTCAGAGGAACCGAAGCCGATCGCGTAAAATCCGGTTTCTTTGTCGTCCAATATGCGATCGATATAGTAGCCGTTAGTGTCCAGGAAGCGCGAAACTTGATTTTGCGCGTTCGGCTTTTGATTCAAAAAAACAATTGACTTAGCCAGAGCTTCATAAACAGCAGGCGAGGCACTCATAATATTTTATTTGGTGTTTGTTGGTATTTGCGATCGCTCTGGTTTTGAGCTAATTTTCCACTGTCAGCCATTATAACTGACAAGATTTGTATGGTACACTTGATAATATCTACTCAAGAATCATTTTTTGCGGTTATGACTATCATTCGTCAATACATTGCTCCATTGATCGCAATATTAGTATTTTTCGTGGCTCTGGTAGCAGTCAGCGCTCGCATCTTTTTGCCGGCTGACATGGCTGCCCCGGCACCGATTGAGGAACCGATCCCGCTCCATCAAGCGGTATCTCTGAATCCTATTTTCTTGGGGCTCAATTATTCCTCTCTCCCTGTCCAAATTCGCTGATGTCTGCTCAGTTGATACCGGGCTACAGGCTGCGATCGGGTTCTGGACTCGATCGCGCAAAACTGCTAAAGTTCCTGCACCATACTTACCGAGAGCTTTACCCCGATCGCGAATTGGGACATTTGGCTCAAACTGTCGAGCAGTATTTTTCTAAACAGACGCCGCTTTGGTGGGTAGAGTGCCTGAAAAACAGCCCGTTCGAGGGAGAAAGTTTTTCCGGGATCCCCTCGCAGCCGGCAAATCCCACATCAGTTGTCGGATGTTTGTGGTTGGGAAATGCGATCGACCAAACCACTGGAGAACGCCACGGTCACATTTTTCTGCTCTACATAGCACCGGAACACCGCCGTCAGGGACTAGGTGCAGCTTTAGTTATTCAGGCAGAAAATTGGGCGCGTTCAAGAGGCGATCGGCAAATTGGTTTGCAAGTTTTTCTGAGCAATCAGCCTGCGATGAATCTCTATCAAAAATTAGGCTATGAGAGTCATTCTGTCTGGATGATCAAATCTCTTTGAAAAACCAGAGGTATTTGTTTGCAGTCAGGGGTGCAGCGGCTTGTGCAAGGCAAATATGTTTGTAGGGGCGAAGCATGACCGCAGTCAATATAAAATTATAACTAATAACTTATATGCGGTCATGCTTCGCCCTCTTCAAAAACCAGATGCACCAGCTCTTCTTCCTGACTGCGAACAATAGGAGGACTTGAGAGTTGAATCGGAATGCTTTTATTGCCGGAAATGCTAATTTATATTGACCGCTGAATCAGTTGCGCCCGTAGCATCCTCTCTGCGGTAAAGTTTTTTTATGAACAATAACGACTACACCAACGCCCTCGATCTTGATACGGAACTGGAAAGCCCTTTGGATCATTTTGATGAATCCGAACCCCCGCTACCAGATCCAGAGGAAATGCTGCCTTTGCTGGAATCGCCGGAACCTCAGCACCGGATGATGGCGGCGCGGGCTTTTTGCGAACTCCAGGACGATCGCGCGATTTCGCATTTAATTAATTTGTTAAGAGACGGTTGTCCCTTGGTGCGGGTGAGTGCGGCCTATGCTTTGGGGCGAAATCCAAGTCCCGATGCTGTGGAACCGCTGATCGAGCAACTCAACCGCGATTGGAACGGTTACGTTCGCAAAGGGGTAGTTTGGGCCTTGGGAAATTGCAGAGATCACCGCGCTTTATCGCCCTTAATTGATGCTCTGAGAACTGATATTTCGGCGGTACGTTTGTGGGCGGCGAGTTCTCTGGGTCAAATGGCAAAAGTTGGTTACTATGTGGTGATTGCGGGGATTCCACCGTTGATTCAAGCATTGCGAAGAGACTCTGTATCTGCCGTTCGCAGTAATTCCGCTTGGGCGATCGGGCAACTGGCGCGCGAGTTACCGAATAATGTAGTGTACGCTGGGGCGATCGACGCTTTAATTGAATCATTAGAAGAAGATGAAGACATGGGCGTGCGCGACGATGCTAAATCTTCGCTGTTGCGAGTCGGCGATCCGCGAGGTTTGCAGATTATTGAAGACTTAGAAATGGAAGGAATATTATAATGAATATTCCACAATTAAGCACCGTTTACAAATTCCCAATTACCCGTTACCAATTATGAACTTCATCAATCCCAAAACAGATTTTGGCTTCAAAAAAATCTTTGCATCGCCCCAGCACAAAGAAGTTTTGATTAGCTTCCTGAATGCCATGCTCTACAACGCAGAGCCGACAATTCAAGACTTAGAAATCATCGACCCCTACGCCGCACCAGCAATTACTGGTTTAAAAGACACTTACCTGGATGTC
>NZ_JAEQCT010000160.1:0-9504 GCF_020738205.1 Microcoleus sp. PH2017_24_DOB_U_A | reverse complement strand
GCCACCGAGTTGGAACCAGCGGGTGAAGTCCCACTGTGCTTCGGGGCCCCACAGGAACAGCAGGGAGTGTCCGAGGCTGTTGGCTGGGGTGGAGACTGCGACGGTGAGGAAGTTGGCTCCTTCGAGGTAGGAGCTTGCCAAACCGTGGGTGTACCAGGAGGTAACGAAGGTGGTGCCGGTTAACCAGCCACCGATCGCCATGTAAGCGCAGGGGAATAGCAGGATGCCAGACCAGCCTACGAAGACGAAGCGATCGCGCTTGAGCCAGTCGTCGAGTACATCAAAGATGCCTCTTTCGTTCTCGGCGCGTCCGACTGCGATTGTCATTACGGTAAAATCCTTTTGCTTGTTAAAAGACCAAGGTTTCTAATTAAACTTAACATAACTATATATTATAAGTTCATTAATTTTCAACTAGAACAGCAGGAGTTGATACAGAATCGCGATCGTGACTGGGCGATCGCGCCAGCGGAGTGAGACTAAGGTAGGCTAGTTGAATTAAAATTTTGGTTTAAGGCTGTTTAAATTTATGACTGCAAAAACAATGACCTCGATCGATTCTGTCCTGCGCTATGAGGTTTTGGGATCTCGTCGCTTCAGCAATTACTGGTGGGCAACGGTTGTCAGCATTGGAGGGACTGGTTTCCTGCTGTCGAGCATTTCCAGCTACTTACACAAGAACCTGCTGCCTTTTGCTGACCCGACTCAGCTTATTTTCATCCCCCAAGGCATCGCGATGGGTTTCTACGGTGTCTGCGCCCTGCTGTTGGGGCTTTATCTGTGGCTGACTGTTCTCTGGGATGTTGGCGGCGGATACAATGAGTTCGATCGCAAAACAGGTAACATTCGGATCTTCCGTTGGGGATTTCCCGGCAAAAACCGCAAACTTGATTTTACTTGCAAGACATCGGACGTGCAATCTGTGCGGGTCGATATTAAAGAAGGTCTCAGCCCCCGCCGCAGCATTTATCTTAAGCTCAAAGACCGCCGTCAGTTTCCCCTGACAAGAGTCGGACAGCCCATTTCTTTGTCTGATGTGGAAAATCAAGCTGCCGAATTGGCTCGATTTTTGCAAGTGTCCCTAGAAGGGCTGTAGAGATTTGGGATTTGGGATTTGGGATTTTCGATTTGATATTGGTAATGTTTTGTAGGTTGGACGGCGGGGCGCACAAAATCGATAAATCTAGAGTGCGCCCGGCCATGTACCCGATCTGAATGAAGTGAAAGTGAAAATACAAATGCAAATGCAAATCAAAATTCAGCGGTGGTTCTTCTCACTTTTAATAATTGGCGCGCTGTTTGTCGGGGGATGCGGTAGTTCCCCTGCTGCAAACTCTACTCCGACACCAAATCCGGCGTCGGGTGAAAGCATTTCTTTGTCTCCGTCTCCGTCTCCGTCTCCTGCTGCTGTGGCGGCGAGTTCGCAATTTAGCAATTTGCCACGCTTGCAAGGAAAAGCAACGGTAGTGATGACGGTTAAAGGTACTCCGATTACGATCGAACTCGACGGCACAAATGCCCCAATTACTGCGGGCAATTTTGTCGATTTGATTCAGAAAGGAGTCTACGACGGGCTGGTATTTCACCGAGTGGTGCGGGAACCTCAGCCTTTTGTAGTTCAGGGTGGCGACCCCCAGGGCAAAGACCCTAAATTCCCTGCGTCGCGGCTGGGAACTGGGGGCTTTATTGACCCGAAAACATCTGTCGAACGCAGGATTCCTTTGGAAATTAAAGCTAAAGATGCCCCGAACCCGACTTACAGCCAAACGCTAGAACAAGCTGGGATTGCTCAGAAACCCGTGTTGATGCACACTCGCGGGGCTGTGGCTATGGCTCGATCGCAAAGTCCTGATTCGGCTTCTTCTCAGTTTTACTTTACTTTGACCGATGTGCCGTTTTTGGACGGTAGCTATGCGGTTTTTGGCTACGTGAAGCAAGGGATGGATGTTGTTGATAAGATTCAAGCGGGCGATCGGATTGATAAGGCTACTGTGACCCAGGGTTTAGAAAATTTTAAGGCTGCTAGTTAGTCAGTTGACAGTTGACAGTTGACAGTTGACAGTTTGCCGTTGGGAGTTGGTAGTAGTTATTGGTTATTGGTAACAAGCCAAAACTAATACCTGATAACTACGCATCAACAACCAACAAGTCATAGATTACGAATAACTAATCACAACTAACTAATAACTACTGCCTTCTAACTGATACTTATGGATGTTGTGGTTACGGGAATTGGTCTTGTTTCAGCGTTGGGAAATCTGGAAAATAGCTGGAAAAGATTGTTATCTGGGGAGTCGGGAATTCGGCAACATCAACCTTTTTTAGAACTTGAACCGCAACTTTTGGCTTTGGTAGGTACAAAACCTGCTGATTTAATAAGTTTAATTTTGCCTGTTTTAGCAGATGCTTTGCAAGATGCTAATTTGACTTTGCCGATTCCTGATTGCGGAATTGCGATCGGTTCTAGTCGCGGCTTTCAGGCTAATTTGGAACTGTTGCTAAGAGAGGGGGAGAGGGGGAGATGGGGAGAGGGGGAGAGGGGGAGAGGGGGAGAGGGGGAGATGGGGAGAATTGCCCAATTACCAATGCCCAATTCCCAATTCCCGATGCCCAATTCCCAATTCCCAATTCCCGATGCCCAATTCCCAATTCCCGATGCCCAATTCGTGGACTTTTTGCCTCACATGGGGGCGATCGCGGTGGCGAGGGCAATTGGCTCGATGGGGCCTGTGCTGGCGCCGATGGCTGCTTGTGCGACGGGCCTACAGTCGATCGCCCGCGCTGTTGATTTAATCCGCACCGGTGAGTGTCAGCGCGCGATCGCTGGTGCTGTTGAAGCGCCAATTACACCGCTGACTGTGGCTGGATTTAACCGGATGGGTGCTTTGGCAAACACGGGCTGTTATCCCTTTGACGAAGAGCGGGAAGGCTTGGTGCTCGGCGAAGGCGGGGCTTTATTTGTATTAGAATCAAGTGAGTTGGCAACGCGCCGCAACGCTAGAATTTACGGTCTAATTTCCGGCTTTGGGTTGACAAATGATGCTTTTCATGCTAATTCGCCGGAGTTGGGCGGAAAAAGTGCGATCGCGGCGGTAAATCAATGTTTGAAACGTAGCAATTTAACGGCGGTTGATATAGATTTTATTCACGCTCACGGTACTGGAACTGATTTAAATGACCGACACGAAGCCCTGTTAATTCAGAAATTGTTTCGCCAAGGAGTTGCTGTTAGTTCGACGAAGGGGGCTACTGGTCATACTTTGGGAGCTTCGGGTGCTTTGGGCGTGGCTTTTTGTTTGATGGGTATTAAATACCAGGTGTTGCCGCCTTGTACTGGCATAAAAAAACCGGGGTTTGAGTTAGATTTTGTTCGCTGCGCCCGATCGACTTTTGTGAGAAATGCGGTTTGTTTGAGTTTTGGTTTTGGCGGGCAGAATGCTGGGATTGTGTTGTCGGGCGATCGTTAATTTTTGGTAATCGAAGGCGATCGGCATTGAAATTGCAGCATCTCTCTACAATTAAAATCTTGTGGGGGCGTGTCCGAAAGTGCGATCGCACTTCCCATTTAAATCTGAGATCAAATATCATATATATGTATTTTAGTCAATTAACTTAGAATGTTGGTGAGATTTCTGGTACCGCTGTGCTAGTCTGGCTCTCCATATCGAGGCTTACCCTTCCCTCAAAGCCAGGGATTCCAGAAAATAACAGCAAATTCCAGCAGTATTGTATTTTATTAACGCATCGATGCTTATAGCGCGAAGATAGAAGAAAGAAACAGTTTCAATTAAGCCTCAGGTATTTTCACATGGATCTGGCATCTCATCGATTTATGTCTTATTTTGAACCTCTTCAAGCTGCTCATCTGTGCCAAATAGCTGTATTGGAAAGTTTTGCTGAAGAAACGGTGGTTTTTGAAGAAGGAGAAACAGCCGATTTTTTATATCTAGTTTTAGAAGGTAAAGTCGAGTTTAGCAAGCGGATTGACAACAGTAAATATCAAACTATTGCTGTCGCTAAGCCCGACGATTTTTTTGGCGAACTCGGAGTTTTAGACGGAGAGCCTCGCAGTGCTAGAGCTGTGGCAGTTGCCGGATCGAGTTTGGCCAAAATAGGCCGCGAAGAATTGATAGCAAACCTCGAGTTTGCTAAAGGCAGTTCAGTAATGCAAATGTTTAGTTTCATTATTAAAAATTTGCGCTCTACCACGGATCAATATGTTAGCCAGTTCGTACACAAACAAAAAATGGTTTTGGTGGGTGAAATGGTGAGCACAATTATTCACGATTTCAAAAGTCCTTTTACCGGAATTAAACTCTCCAGCGAAATGCTCAAAGAAATGCACCCCGATGCTGAAACTCAGGAATGGTGTGAACTTATTCAGTTGCAAGTTCAGCGAATGTTGGGGATGGCTGAGGAAGTATTAGAATTTTCGCGTGGGAACTCTGCATTAAATAAAAAACCAGTTAATCTCATCCAGACGTTGCAGCAGTTTGAAAAGTTGAACAGAGTTTATTTTGAGGCTGCAAAAGTAGACTTAGTGCTGGGGGTATCAGAAGTGATAGTGGAAGCTGACGACAATAAGATTTTGCGAGTTTTACAAAATTTAGTTGGGAATGCTGTTGAAGCTTTTGGCGGACGCGGGGGCCGAATAGAGATTATGCTGACAGAAAGTGAGGATTGGGCAGAAATTAGCATTTATGATAACGGCCCTGGCATTCCGCAATCAATCAAGGACAAGTTATTTGAACCGTTTATAACCTATGGCAAGCGGACTGGTACTGGCTTGGGAACGGCGATTGCTAAGTCGATTGTTGATGCTCACAAAGGGGAAATTAGTTATGAGTCGGAAAACAAAAAAGGAACCACTTTTTACATCCGCTTGCCAAAAGTCATCAGTTAGTCTGTGGAGTTTAAGTAATGTTTGTTTGTCACCACCGACTTCAATCAATCATTTAATCGATTTGAGATTGTTCGACTTCCTTCGGCTCCCTTCGGCTACGCTCAGGACAAGATGCTCAGGACAAGTTTGAGATTGGATAGTTGCCCCCACAAGTGAATCTGGGAGCTTGAACTTTTGTCTAAAATGTTGGGAACATCTACGACTTAACTATGTGGAACATTACCAGTTTTTGGGCGGATCGCGATCGTGTGTATGGAGTGGCAGAATCAGGTATAATTGAATTAACGAACCGCTAAAAATCTGATGCCAGTTACTATTCAAACCTTACCCGCAGAAGTTATCGATTTAATTGCCGCAGGCGAAGTTATTGACTCGATCGCCGCTGCGGTACGAGAATTAGTAGAAAATTCTCTGGATGCTGGCGCAACTCGCATCGTTGTGTCTGTTTGGCCCGAACAATGGCGGGTGCAAGTTGCCGATAATGGTACGGGAATGGATCGGGAAAACTTGCAGCAGGCGGCTTCGCCTCACAGTACGAGCAAAATTACCACGGAAGCTGACCTTTACAAAATTGCTACTTTGGGATTTCGCGGTGAAGCTTTGCACAGTTTGGCTCAGTTGGGCTGTTTGGAGGTTTTGAGCAGGCCCAACGATTTGGGATTCGGAGATTATTGGGAAAATCGACAGTCTGCGGAAACCCCCCCTAGCCCCCCCTTAACAAGAGGGGGAGTTGAGAAGTCATCTTTGAACCAGCCGGGAGTTGAAAATGCTCGATCGGGCTGGCGGGTAGTTTACAACAACGCTGGGGAAGCTGTGGAGCTGGAAACAGTGGCAATTGCTCCGGGCACGGTGGTGACTGTGGCTAATTTGTTTGGCAATTGGCCTGTGCGCCGCACTTTTTTGTCGCCGGCACAGCAAATGCGATCGATCCAATCAATCCTCCAGCAAATTGCAATTTGTCACCCCTACGTTAATTGGCAGTTGCGCCAAGCAAATGCGCCTTGTTTTTACATAACTTCGGCGAGCACAGCGGAACAAATTTTGCCTCAGTTTGTGCGCGGCGTGCGATCGAGCGATTTACAATATTTAAAGTTAGATTTGCCTGCGAGTCCTGAGAATCAGAAAGTAGCAAATCTCTTGCGAGAAACTGAACTTGTGGGAGCTACAAGCAACCACAATTATCAATTCCCAATGCCCAATGCCCGATGCCCAATTCCCAATTCCCAGTCTTTGGAGTTAGTAATTGGTTTGCCCGATCGCTGTCACCGCAGGCGGCCGGATTGGGTTAAGGTGGCAGTAAATCGGCGGGTTGTGCGATCGCCCGAAATAGAGCAAACTATTCTCAGCGCCTTCGCCCGCACTTGTCCGCGCGATCGCTATCCCGTGTGTTTTGTTCACCTACAACTCTCCCCCTCGGAAATCGACTGGAACCGCCACCCGGCTAAAGTGGAAATTTATCTGCACGATCCGAGTTTTTGGCAAGCACAAGTTGGCGCTGCAATCGATCGGGCTTTGCACCTGAATGATGAGGTTTTGGCAGATCCTCCAATTCCCGATCGCGTGGGACAGTTGTTGAAAGCATCAGAACAAAAAAGTGCTTACAGTGTGGGGACTTCAGCTCGAAAGAGTGATGGCGGTGACGAACAGACAACAGGTCGTAAAATAGGATTGATGGAACTGAGGGCGATCGCTCAAGTTCACAATACTTACATTGTTGCAGAACACTCTAGCGGAATGTGGTTAGTCGAACAGCACATCGCTCACGAGCGCGTTTTGTACGAACGTATCTGCGCTGATTGGCAGCTAAAATCTCTAGAAAAACCAGTGATTCTCAGTCAATTATCTGCCCTGCAAATTGAGAATTTGTCCCGCTTGGGTTTGGAAGTAGAAAGTTTTGGCGAACAGTTATGGGCGGCACGGGAAGTACCGGATTTATTGGTCGATCGAGATGACTGTGCGGATGCGCTTTTTGAACTCAGTAAAGTCGCAGATTTGCAAGCTGCTCAAGTTGCTACTGCTTGTCGCAGCGCTATTCGCAATGGTACTCCTCTCAATCTTTCCCAAATGCAAAATTTGTTGGATGAATGGCAGCAAACTCGCAATCCGCGCACTTGTCCGCACGGCCGCCCGATCTATTTTGCGTTGGAAGAATCGACTTTGGCTCGGATTTTTCGCCGCAGTTGGGTGCTTGGAAAAAGTCACGGGATTTGAAGGTTAAAAGTTATGCTTTAAGATTCGCGTTACATACAGAATTGTTTTTTTTGAACCGCAGAGGGCGCAGAGAACGCAGAGAGGAAGAGAAGAGAGAAGAAATGTTTCAGAATTTGATTGTAGTGAGGAATGCAAGTCGGCATCAGACTAGAATAAAATAAAGAAAAATTTTTTGATAATCGTTTGTAGTGAGCATTTTGACCCGCAAAAATAAGGACTGAAGTCCTCACTACAAACCTTTTTTAGATGACAATAATAGATTGTGCGTTGGGAAGAAAAAAATGAAAAATGTTTTTATATTTTCGATTGTGTTAAATGTAGTTTTGCTATCTATTATCTTAATCTACACAGGGAAGCGGGGCTATTTGGGCAGAACTTTGGTAATGGCGAATGCAAATTATCTGGAATTGCCGACGGATACGCTGAGTTCTCAGTCTTGGTGGCAAGATGAGGTAAAGTATCAAGTTGCTGTGACTCAGAATACGCAGATAAAAACTTGTTTTTTTGGAGATTCCATCACTTCGATGCTGGGGAATAATCTGGGTGACAATTCTTTCAATTTTGCGATCTCTGGCCTGACTGCGATTTCTCAGTTGGAACAGCTTAAGTTTTTAACTGCTGCTCAAGTTAAGTGCGATCGCGCGATTGTTGCTCTCGGGACAAACGATGCTATTTACAGAAGTATGGAGGGACAATTTGTGAAAAATATGCGGCAAATAATTAGCACTGTCAAAAAAGATATGGGGGCGAAACAGGTGATTTTGATGCCAGCTTTTTATTCCACTATTGAGGCCAGTCGCGATGTTACTGTTGCTGCTCCGATTCCGAGAGTCGATAAGTTTAATCAGTTGATTCGCCAGGTTGCTGCTGCTGAAAATTTATCAATTGATGAAGCTGGTTTGCAGCCGTTATTTGAAGGTAAAGCTTTGAAGGCTAATTTGACTTCGGATGGCGTTCACCTCAATGCTGATGGCAAAAAAATCTATCGTGAAGCTTTATTAAAAATAGTGGCTTTTTTAGATAAAAAGGATTAACAGAATGACCGCAATATGAGAATTTCTGTCTCGTTTGTGTGGCCGATCGCAAACTAAATTCTAAAACCCTTGTCTAAAAGGCGATCGAATCGTTAAATTTCGTTAAATTCCATTGCAAAGCTATCCCAAATATCCCTGAACTTGGGTTCGTCGCGCATACTGAAAGAATCCACCATACACCAATTCTTTCTTAAGGAAATCTGTCATAATGGATGGCGATAAATGCCAAAAATCGGGTTGTACGGGAACGATCGAGGATGGCTATTGTGATGTCTGCGGCATGGCTGCCGTTAAAACCGCTGAACGGCTGCTTTCCTCCCCTCTCCCCACTGCATCGAACGCGAGCTTATCGAGAACCAATTCACCCACAGCCAGTACGCCGACGGGTTCATCCTCCGCAAGCAGCCGCAGTTCCCGGCGCACGGGTAGCGCCTCTAGAAGCAGCCGCAAACAATTAGGTGCGGGATTGGTGTCGATTCCGGAACTCCCTTCCACTGAACCGGAAAAGGCGCTGCTTGTAGAAGCCGTCGTCCCGGAAAACAAACGCTTCTGTTCCAGTTGCAACAACGCTTTAAGTCGGGAAAGAGGGTTTTGTCCGAAGTGCGGTCATAAGTATTCCTTCGTTCCCAGCCTCAAACCAGGCGATCGCGTCATTAACCAGTACGAAGTCAAAGGTGCGATCGCCTACGGGGGACTCGGCTGGATCTATTTGGGATTTGATAGGAGTCTGTCGCGCTACGTCGTTCTTAAGGGGTTGCTCAACACGGAGGACGAAGCCAGTGCTGCCGTTGCTGTAGCCGAACGCCAATTCCTCGCCTCTGTCAAACACGCCAACATCGTTGGGATTTACAACTTCGTCAACCACCTCAACGAAGGCTTCATCATTATGGAGTACGTTGGAGGTCAGACGCTCAAGGAGATTCGCAAGACGCGCGGAGTGTTACCTGTTGCTGAAGCGATCGCCTACATTCATCGCATTCTCGGCGCTTTTGCCTACCTGCACGCGCAAGGTTTAGTTTATTGCGACTTCAAACCGGATAACGTCATGCTCGAAAGCAATGACGTGAAACTGATCGATATGGGTGGGGTGCGGCGCATTGACGACTTAGATGGGGACATCTACGGAACAGTGGGGTACAGCGCACCGGAAGCAGGAGAAGGGCCCACTGTCGTCTCGGATTTATTCACGATCGGCCGCACCCTCGCCGTCTTGGTGACGAACATTTCGGGCTTCAGCAAACAACACCAGTACAAGTTACCGCTCGTAAAAACCTGGACAAAGCTACCCAAAAGTAGTCAATGTTAGACATCTACGTTGGTAATTTTAGTCCACAGTCCTAAAACTACAGGAATAAA
>NZ_JAEQCT010000159.1:6444-16018 GCF_020738205.1 Microcoleus sp. PH2017_24_DOB_U_A | reverse complement strand
CCCGGCGGTTGGAAACCCGGCGGTTGGAAACCGCGTCTACACAGACAAAACCCGCCTCCGCGGGTTGAAGAAAAGGCGGTGAAATTACGTTATCTTCTTCAGTCCGCGGAGGCGGACATCGTTTGTGTAGACGCGGTTTCCAACCGCCGTCTTATCTTTGCAACAACCCCCAAAACCCCCAACCATGATAAAATAAACCCGACATTATTCACAACTCCCCAACAATGGAAGAAAACCGCGCCCAAGCCTACCTAGAACTAATTCACACCCTGCTGAATTGCCCCAACGGATCGGAACCGCAGATATTACAAGATAACTCAGAATTGTTGGATGTCGAATTTCTGGAAACCTGCGAGTTGGTAGCCGAAAAAATGGCACAGCAAGGAGGACAAAACGGCGCTAACTTCCTGCGAAATCTGATTGGACAGCTATCACAATTAATCGATATCAAGGATGGCGATAACTCTGAAGGTGAAAATGCCCAAGAGTATGCAAACTTTATTCTAGAATTATTGCAATCAGAAGATGGTAGCAATAGCAATACAGCAGTAATTTACCCGATGCTAGCCGAACGACAACATCTCCTCAATGCTCGTTTTTCCGAGATATTAGAGCAAGTATTGCAGAGGTTAATTGGTGGGGAAAATGCCCAAACTATTGAATCAATCGTCAGCCTCGTTGAAGACTTGACCATTAATATTAGTAATTTTTCCGGTGGGAATAGAGCGAATAATATTGAAATTGCCATTGCCGCTTATCAACTTGTTTTAAATAATCGGCAACCGGGAAGCGACAAGTTTGCTCAAACTCAAAACAACTTAGCTGCTGCCTATATTACCAGAACAAAGGGTTCGCGGGCGGAAAATGTGGAAATGGCGATCGCCCTTTATGGCGCTGCTTTAACAGTCTACACCCTTGAGGCTTTCCCGGAAGATTGGGCAATGGCTCAAAATAACCTAGCTGCTGCTTACGCTAACAGAATCAACGGTTCGCGGGCGGAAAATCTGGATCGCGCGATCGCATTTTTTGACGCTGCTTTAACTGTTCGTACCCCCGAACAGTTTCCTGAAGATTGGGCAATGATTCAATATAACCTAGGTAATGCCCATAATGACAGAATCAACGGTTCGCGGGATGAAAATATCGAAAAGGCGCGATCGTTTTATGAGGCAGCTTTAACAGTATATACCCGTGAGGCTTTCCCTGAATATTGGGCAATGATTCAAAAGAAGCTGGCTAATGCCTAAAGTGAGGCTGCTTTAACAATCTCAGAAACCGGGTTTTTTCCGATGTCTTCGCCTCGCATCGAATATCTTCGCAAAAACCCGGTTTCTCGCCACCACCGACAATCTCAGAAACCGGGTTTTTTCCGATGTCTTCGCCTCTCATTGAATATCTTCGCAAAAACCCGGTTTCTCGCCACCACGCACAATCTCAGAAACCGGGTTTTTTCCGATATCTTCGCCTCCCATCCAATATCTTCGTAAAAACCCGGTTTCTCGCCACCACCGACAATCTCAGAAACCGGGTTTTTTCCGATATCTTCGCCTCGCATCGAATATCCTCGCAAAAACCCGGTTTCTCGCCACCCAGCAAACCAACCCCAACTATGATAAAATAAACATCGGTGTTATTCACAACTCTCCACAATGGAAGAAAACCGCGCCCAAGCCTATCTCCAATTAATTCACACCCTGCTGAATTGCCCCAACGGAGACGAACCGCAGATATTACAAGATAACTCAGAATTATTGGATCGCGGATTTCTGGAAACTTGCGAGTCAGTAGCGGCCAAGTTGGCAGCACAAGGAGGCGAAAATGGCGCGAATTTCCTCCGAAATCTGGCCAGTCAGCTAGGACAATTCATCGATATGAACGATGACGGAGATAGCAATAACTCTCAAGGTGAAAATCCCCAAGAGTATGCCAACTTTATCCTAGATTTATTGCAAACAGAAGCAGCTAGCAAGGGCGATATTAAAGTAATTTACCCCATGCTCGCTCAACGGCAACATCTCCTCAATGCCCGTTTTGCCGAGATTTTACAAAAAGTAGCGGAGAAGTTACTTGATGGTGAAAATGCAGAAACAATTAGCTCAATTGTCGCCCTAATTGAAAATTTAAGTGTTCATATTATTGAGTTTCCGCGTGGGAATAGAGCGAATAATATTGAAATTGCCATTACTGGTTATCAAATACTTTTAAGTAATCAGGAACCGGAGAGCGAAAAGTTTGCTCAAACTCAAAATAACCTAGCTAATGCCTACAATCAAAGAATCAACGGTTCGCGGGCGGAAAATCTGGAACGGGCGGTCAGCTTTTATGAAGCAGTTTTAACAGTCTATACCTTTGAGGATTTTCCTCAGCAATGGGCAATAACTCAAAATAACCTAGCTATTGCCTACAAAAACAGAATCAACGGTTCGTGGGCGGATAATCTGGAAAGGGCGATCAGCTTTTTTGACGCTGCTTTAACAGTTTGTACCCTGGAGGATTTCCCTGAACAATGGGCAACGACTCAAAATAATCTAGCTGCTGCCTACAGTAACAGAATCAACGGTTCGCGGGCGGAAAATCTCGAACTGGCGATCAACTTTTCTGACGCTGCCTTAACAATCTATACCCTTGAGGATTTCCCTGAACAATGGGCAGAGACTCAAAATAATCTGGCTACTACCTACAGTGACAGAATTAAGGGTTCGCGGGCGGATAATCTGGAACGAGCGATCACCTTTTATGAAAATGCTTTAACAGTCCATACCCTTGAAGATTTCCCTGAATATTGGGCAATGACTCAAAATAACCTAGCTAATGCCTACTTATACAGAATAAACGGTTCGTGGGCGGAAAATCTGGAACGGGCGATCACCTTTTATGAGGCTGCTTTAACAGTCCATACCCTTGAAGATTTCCCTGAATATTGGGCAATGACTCAAAATAACCTAGCTAATGCCTACAGTAACAGAATAAACGGTTCGCGGGCGGAAAATCTGGAATGGGCGATCGCATTTTATGAGGCTGCTTTAACAGTCCATACCCTTGAAGATTTCCCTGAATATTGGGCAATGACTCAAAATAACCTAGCTGCTGCCTACAGTAACAGAATCAAGGGTTCGCGGGCCCAAAATCTGGAACGGGCGATCACCTTTTATAACGCTGCTTTAACAATTCGTACCCTTGAGGATTTCCCGTTAGAGAATGCAGAAACTTTAGGGAACCTGGGCTTGGCTTATCTGCAAAAACTAGACAACATCAATCGAGAAAAACCAGAAGACACAAACCAAAAAGCAGCAACTCTCGAAAGTGCCTATGATACCTTTAAAAATGCCATAATCAGAGCCTCCAAATTACGAGAGTTAGAATCGGGAGATGAAACCAAGCAAAAACACGATTTGGAGTGGGATGATCTCTACAGAGGCATGGTGCAAGTATGCCTCGATCGCCAAAGCAACCAAGAAGCACTCTTATATGCCGAAGCCAACAAAGCCCGCAACCTTGCCGAAGTCATCGCCCAAAAACAGGAAACCCCCCAACTCCTAAAACCCATTACTTTCACCGAAATTACCCAACTCCTCACCCCAGACACCGCCCTAATTGAGTGGTACATCACCGACAAAGAAATCATCACCTTTGTCATCACTTACCCCGACGTGCTGACAGTGCATCGCAATCCTCAATGCGATGAATTAATCAATTTAGTTAACGACTACCGCGCCGACTACAAACAAAGCAAAACCCACTGGCAAACCAAACTCTCCGACTATCTCCAGCGTCTTGCCGAAATCCTCCAAATCACCACAATTCTGCCCTCAGAAAGTACGCGCTTAATCCTAATTCCCCACTGGTTGCTGCACCTGTTCCCCCTCCACGCCCTACCCCTAACCGACGACGAATTCTTGTTAGATAGATTCACCCAAGGGATTCAATACAGCCCCAGTTGCCAACTCCTGCAACAGATTACAATCCACCCAAATTTTGACCAACTCCTGGCCCTGCAAAACCCCACCTCGGATCTTCCCTACACCGATTTGGAAGTCGCCAGCATCGCCCCCAAATTCGCCATCAGTCAAATTCTTCCGGGCTCGGAAGCGAGTAAAACTAATCTTTTGGAACAGTATTTAGAGCAGTTAGAAAATGCTCATTGCGCGCATTTTTCCTGTCACGGTTCGTTTAATCCTGATGAGCCGCTGAAGTCGTTTTTGATTTTGTCAGGGGGTATCATCGAAGATTTAGGGGCATCTGAGCGTTATGTGGAATGGCGCGAAGGCAAAACAGCGGATATTGACAAATGCCTGACTTTGGCTGAAATTTTCGGACTGCGATTCAAACAGTGCCGCCTAGTCGTGCTTTCCGCCTGCGAAACCGCGCTAATTGATACACAGAATCGATCGGATTATATTGGATTACCGACGGGATTTCTCTACGCGGGAGCAATGGGAACTTTGGCCAGTCTTTGGGCTGTCAATGACCTCTCGACTGCCTTGATGATGGTAAAATTCTATGAGGTACTACAACCTGGAGTTAGCATTGGTCAAGCGCTCCATGATACCCAGCGCTGGTTTAAGTCTGCTATTACTTCAGATTTGCTAGAATGGGTGGAAGGTTCGGAGAGTTTCGATGGAGACCAAAAAGAAGGTGTTACAGAATATCTGGGACGTTATAAACCGACTGTAAAACCCTACGGCGATGTTTATCATTGGGGAGCGTTTTGTGCTATAGGTTTATAATGTGAATGTGCAAATATTGTAGGGGCGGGTTCACCAACAATCTCCGATAAAAACCAAAGATTTCATAAACCCGCCCCGGCTATGATATAACGCACAATCTATTTGTACAATAGAATTGCGATCTAAATATTTCGGTGGGGTGGGGGCGGGTTTTTATAATCCATCGATGGGTGTCAAATATTTCGGCGAACCCGCCCCTACAGCACTTGGGATTATGATACGATCGTGAATGAATAGGGTATAATTCAAAGAAAGATTAAATTCGATCGATGAAAACCGACAGCCTATTTTACAGCATCTTCCAAGAATTTCCGTTTATTTTCTTTGCCCTGCTGGGTATACCTGCCGATGCTACAAACCAATACCAATTCACATCCCAAGAAGTCAAACAATTAGCCTTTCGCCTAGATGGTTTGTTTCTGCCAATTGTCGCAGATTCTCAACTACCATTCTACATTGTGGAAGTCCAATTTCAACCAGACCCAAATCTGTACTATCGTCTATTTGCCGAACTATTCATCTATCTCAAACAGTACCAACCGCCGCACCCTTGGCAATTGGTAGTCATTTACCCAAATCGGCAAACAGAAAGAGAAAGTGACATCCACTTTCAGGAAATGCTGGCACTCCCAAAAATTACCCGCATTTACCTGAATGAACTTACCGAACCAGAAACAGCATCTCTACCGATAAAATTACTTAAACTGGTAATCGAACCAGAAAACACGGCCTCGGATTTAGCTATAGATTTAGCCAGACAAGCCGAAACCGAAATACCAAATATCGCAGTCAGAGAGAGCTTCATAAACTTGCTAGAAACCATCATTTTTTACAAGTTACCCCAAAAATCCAGAGAGGAAATTGCCGCCATGTTGAACCTCAGTGACTTAAAGAAAACCAGAGTTTATCAAGAGATTCTTGAAGAAGTACAAGCTGAAGCACAAGCTGAATTGCAAGCTGCTAAACAGCGAGAAAAAGCTGCAATCCTCAGAATGTTTAATGTGGGATTAGCTACAGAACAAATTGCTCTATTCTTTGACTTGCCGATAGCTGAAGTAGCAGCGATTATCACCGAAGCTCAACAAGAACAATCTGAACAGAATTAATCAAAGTTTGGCGGGGGCGGGTTTACGAGATTATTGGTTTTTGGTAAAACCCGCTCCTACAGCACTTGACATTGTACATCCATTTTTGAGGTAAACTTATGATGAAAACCCTGATTTTGTCGGAAATCTATAACGCGATTACCAAAGCCCCAGAGATTCTGACTCCGCCATTTATTGAAGAATTACTCAAGACTGTTTTGCCGATAGCTGAGTCTGATGCTACTGATAAAGCAGTTAAAGAAGCTATTAATAAAGTCTATCAAAATTTTCCCGAAGTAGCAGAGCAGATTGCCAATCTGACTCGCAAAAATCTTGATGATGCAGAACCGGAAGTCACACCGGGCTATGAAACACTCACCAATAACTATCCTGATATCAAAAAGCTAGAAGCAAACTTAAAACAACGCATTCAACCACCCTCAATTCCCCCCGCACCAGATGCTAAAAATTGACCATCCCCAAGTCTATATCTACAGCTACCAACTCAGCAGCAAAAGTAAAACTGATGTTGACTCAATCTGGACTTGGGCAAATAGTATCTGGCAATATTTCAGTCTGGACAAAACCAAAGTTTTTTCTCAAGCAAACCTCAGTTATCCCCTCACTAAACCCAACAAATTAGAGCATTCAAATCAAATCGATGGTTCCTTAAGATTTTGTCGCATCGATGATAGTGAAGGTATCTTAGCGAGAATTGGCAGCCCAGAAACTGACGAAAACAAAGACTTAGAAGTCGCAGCATTAACACAATTCAATGTTAATAATCTTTTGGTTGCTGATAGTCATGAAAATTGGCTAGGACAAACTATTTTGATTACTTACAAATCAAAAACTTATCAACAGCCAAGTGACAATGACTTTCGCAAAGTTGCAGATGAATGTTTAAAACATCTTTTCCCAGAAGAGTCTGTGCGTCCACCTTTTTACCGTGATACTAAGTTATTCGATTCTCCGATGTTTGAGTATAGTTCTCCCAAAAGTCAAGTACAGGTATTTGTTTATCTGGTTGATGATGACATTGAGGGAAAATTAGGGAAGATTGTTCAACCTTTGTTTGAACTGTTTTATCACCGCCATAAAATCACCAAAGCTTTTATTGATAGTCGCAGAAATTACGATCTACTTAAGGAACGATATTTAGAGATTGAGCAAACAATCGAAAAGCTAGAAGCAAAAATCACCGAGGTAAGTCGGATTGAATTGTCAACTGGAGTTGATTCGAGGCAAAGTATTAATATAGATGAATCGTTAAAGTATCTAAAAACCAAACTAAAAGAGTTACTTCGAGAAAGCTTGAATTATGAAAGAGCTTTGGAATATTTAGAAGATTTTAATAACACGATTAATATTCATGTTTACAACTATCAAGAAAAGTTGTTGCAAATTAGCGATAAATTGCAGATACCAACTGATGATTTGACAACGTTCAAGTTTTTCATTGATAGAACTTGTCCGTATTTTCAAGAACAAATTAAGGGCGATTTAGGCTATTTCAAACATGGCACTGATTTGATTAAGATTGCGGTGGAGTTGGTGGGAGGAATTGTCGATATTGAACAAGCAGAATGCGATCGCTCCCTAGAAAGAAAAATTGAAATACTCGGTACTGGATTAGGCGCTGGAGGCATTGTGGTGTCTGCGGTTGCGAATTATGTAGAGAGAGACATAGTGTTCAGAATACCTCAAAATGGCGATCGCATTCATCCGGCCCTAGCTAGTCTGTTGTGGAGTCTCCTGGCTGTCATCCTGGTTTCTGGATTGATGGGTTGGATTAATGGTGCGTGGAAAATTAATGGTAGATTGAGATTGTTTGGGCGTAAATCTGTTGCACAATTACCCAATTCCCAAAGTCAACCAGTTAATGATATCTTGCGGGAGGTGGAAGAAGTGTCGAATCATGAACCAGGCGGTTAGAAACCCGGCGGTTAGAAACCGCGTCTACACAAACGATGTCCGCCTACGCGGACTAAGATCAGATATGATTCAGAAGTGTTGAAATCCCCGATCGCTCTCCAATCTAATATCACCATAAATACCACTGCTATCAGTCAACCAAATATCTGTGCTATCGGTAGTCATGCCGATAATCGCGGCTCCATTTCCGATTTTTTCTACTAATAACTCAGCATTTGCGATCGGCAAAAATAGCACCAACTCAAAATCTTCACCACCGTACAACGCCCAATCCAGAGCCTTTTCAGCGGATACGATTTCGCTTAAACTAGGGGGAATTGGTATTTTCGTGCGATCGACTTTTGCACCAACACCGCTAGCCCGACAAACCTGAATAATTGCATCCGCTAAACCGTCGCTACTGTCCATTCCGGCGATCGCAATTGGGGAATTAACCCCCCCCGGCCCCCCCTTGGTAAGGGGGGGAGAATTAACGCCTACCTTGCTAAGGGGGGGAGAATTCAAATCTTGCTTCCCCCCCTTACCAAGGGGGGGACTGAGGGGGGGTTCTATCTCACCTTCACAACCCAATATCTCCCAAAGCATCGGCAAAACATCCAATCGCGGTTTAGGCTGCTGGTGAGCGAGAATTAAAGAAGTTCGATCGCCCTTTTCCAGATTTAGCCCAAATTCAGGATTCAACAACAACTCTAATCCCGCGCGAGAAGCCCCGTGCACACCCGTAGCCACGATCGCCCAATTCTCCGATCGCGCATTTGACCGACGAATGGTACGGTCGCACTCAACCTCCCCAAAAGCAGTAATCGAAATTGTCACCACAGACGATCGCACAACATCCCCACCCGCGATCGGCGTATGATACACTTCCAAACAAGCCGTCATCCCCCGATAAAACTCCTCCACCCACAGCACAGCCGTATCCGCCGTCACAGCCAGGGCTACAGTCACCGCCAGAGGCTTTGCACCCATCGCAGCCAGATCCGACAAATTCGCGGCTGCGGCGCGCCATCCTGCGTCATAAGGGCTGGTGGTGCGATCGCTAAAATGCACTCCATCCACCAACATATCCGTCGTCACCGCCAGAGATTGGTGAGGATTTGTCGGAAGTACAGCGCAATCATCACCCACAATTTCGGCGGGACAGAATTTTTGTAATATTCTTAAAAGACCTTGTTCTCCGATATCTTTAATCAGCATTAAATTAGTTAAAAGCCACTAAATATTATTAGGAAACTGACAACTAACCACTGACAACTGTCAACTGTCAACTGTCAACTATCAACTGTCAACTGCATTACCATTCCTTACCAGAACTCGGCGGCAAGCGCAACCTCGGAAACCGATAAAAAGTATCCCCTTCATCATCCACCTCTAAAATCGCCGAAAAAATCTTAACTTGTCGGTTTAAATACTGCTGAGCCACTTCAGCCTCAACTCTCGCGCTAGCAGCCAATTGAATCAGCGACATCTGACTGTTTTGACTTTCCAATAACTGATAAAAAGCCTCATCCAACTGTCGCTTTTGCTTGCTTTCATTCAGATTGTTGACAATCAACAAGCCTGCGAATCCGCCCAAACCAATTACCAATAAAAATTCTAAAATTGCCATAATAGCGTTATAATTGCTAGTTGGAATAACGAATCTCAGTATATCAAAAAAATGATGTTAATTAAATTTCAACTAATCTGATTAACTCTTCCAGCCCGCGGAGGCGGTCTTTGTTTGTATAGAAGCGATTTAAATCGCCGTCTTTGTTTGTCTTTATTCCAGCCCGCGGAGGCGGTCTTTGTTAGTGTAGAAGCGATTTAAATCGCCGTCTTTGTTTG
>NZ_JAEQCT010000159.1:0-6402 GCF_020738205.1 Microcoleus sp. PH2017_24_DOB_U_A | reverse complement strand
TAGTGTAGAAGCGATTTAAATCGCCGTCTTTGTTTGTCTTTATTCCAGCCCGCGGAGGCGGTCTTTGTTAGTGTAGAAGCGATTTAAATCGCCGTCTTTATTTGTCATAATTTCTTCCAGCCCGCGGAGGCGGTCTTTGTTAGTGTAGAAGCGATTTAAATCGCCGTCTTTATTTGTTATGGTTGCTTCCAGCCCGCGGAAGCGGGCTTTGTTTGACTCTGAAGCGATTTATCTCGCCGTCTTTGTTTGTGTGCTGATTAAACTTGAGGTTGAACCAAATTTTCCTTTCCTTTAATCACCTTAGCAGATATAATCTTATCTCCCTGCCTCAGTTTATCCAAAACCTCTTTTCCTTCAATCATGTAACCAAAAACAGCATACCGACCGTCCAACAAATTCAGACCAGCGGGCGTGAGTTCGGGTTCAAACAAGAAAAAGAAAAACTGAGAAGAACCGCTGTCTGGTTCAGCTTCAGCCCGGGCCATCGCCACAGCACCAAAAGCAGAAAAAGGCAAAACAGGCTCGTCGCGATAACGTCCCGCATCTTCTAGAGTAATCCCATAGACAGGTTCCTTGTCCTCTCTAACGAGCACTTCCAGCGGCACATTCCGGTATTTGCCAGTACCTGGATCAATAAAGCCCACTTCCTTGCCTTCGGGATCTCCCGTTTGCAAAACGTAGGATTCTTCCGATCGAATAAATGGTAAACCATCATAGAAACCTCGATCGACCAAATCCACAAAATTACCAGCAGTCACAGGCGCACTGTAACCGTCAACCACAACATTAATTGTCCCCTTATCCGTTTCCACCGCCACAGTAGCGCGACCTTTCAGTTGAGGCAGATTAGCATACTTAGCAGGCACTTCAAACGGAAACTTTGTCACCATCAACTCTTCGATTTCGCCTACCGAACCGAGGATTTTCGCCTTCAAGTCAATAACTTTTTCCCTGTCTTTAGCCTCAACAGCCTTTTCCAGTTCAGCAATTCCCTCCTTGACTTGTGCAACTAGCGCCTCAGCTTCCGGCTGTTTCGCCTCAGGAATACTCACTAAAATGTCGGACTCCCGAATGCTGAGAATCCTCGAAGCCTTACTGACATCGCTGCTAATGGGCCCCCAACGTTTAGAACGGATGTGGTTGCCAATGTCTTCCAGACTGATTTGCAACTCACGCACAGTCTGATTGTCAATAGGTAGCGCGAAACGCAGCAGCGCCCGGCCGTCCGTAATCGGATTCCCCGCAGGCATACTGCTGCTGGGGCGTTTGGCATAGGAAACTGCGCTGAAACTTAGGGAGAGTGCGAACAGCAGGACTGCTAAAGCACCGGTCTTCACCCAGCGCTTGCACGTATCGATCGAGAAATTAGGCCAATGCAACATATCTTTAACTTTTATTGCCTCTATTATCTTCCCACAGCGCGCGATCGCCTTCTCTCCATTACATCCGTTGCCTCTCCTTGTCCAACAGACAGAGGTTTTTCACTTGGAGTACAGCACTTGCTCCCTTTGAAAGGTAAAATAAATTGCCAATTGCTTTTTGATGCCGTCAGCTAGACTGCGGCTTTAAGCTGACCCCGCTCAAAAACGGATACAATCCCCAGACTCCTGTCGTGGAGAGATCAAAATTTTAGACCAAGGTTCAATCTCCCAGATTCAAAGCTGCGAGTGAATCTAAAATCTAAAATCTAAAATCTAAAATCGACTGACTATAGTTCCCCCGTGCCCAATGGCGACGGGATTGCCCGCAAAAATTTATATGCTCTCCAGTAACGACTTTCGACCAGGTGTTTCAATTGAATGGAATAACGGCGTGTGGCGGGTTATCGAATTCCTCCACGTCAAGCCCGGAAAGGGTTCCGCTTTTGTGCGGACAAAATTAAAAAACGTCCAAACCGGCAGCGTAGTGGAACACACATTCCGAGCTGGCGAATCTTTGCCTCAAGCCAACCTCGAAAAGAGCGCGATGCAGCATACCTATAAAGAAGGCGACCAGTTTGTCTTTATGGATATGGAAACCTACGAGGAAAGCCGCCTCACAGCCAAGGAAATAGGCGAGCGTGTCAAGTACCTGAATGAAGGTATGGAAGTCAGTATCCTTCGCTGGAACGACCAAATCATGGAAGTGGAATTACCCAATTCTGTCGTCTTGGAAGTGACACAAACCGATCCCGGAGTCAAAGGAGATACTGCCACCGGTGGCAGTAAACCGGCCATCCTTTCCACCGGAGCTCAGATCATGGTTCCTCTATTTATTTCGATAGGAGAACGCATTCGGATTGATACTCGTGAAGACAAGTACCTCGGCCGAGAATAGAAACGACGGAGAAAAAGGGAGTTTTTAGTTTTTAGTTGTGAGTTGTGAGTTATTAGTTAAAGAGCTAAAAAATCATCGCTCATCGCTCAAAGATTAAAAACTACCCCTTTTGTCTCCAAAATCGGTGAAGTTTCCTAGCTTCGCCGGATTCCAATTTCTCAATTTTAAATTCTTAATTACCCTTGAATCTACTGTGCAATTAGACTTAAACCAGCTTTGCGAACTGCTGACTGTTTTAGACAAAACAGGCATTTCGGAACTGACATTAAAAAGTGGGGAGCTTGAACTGACTGTACGCAAAGGCATTCTGGCCAGCGAACCAGCCACGGTTACTGCCCTCTCTACCGCGGCAAGTGTCGCTCCGACGATCGCGCTGGGATCTGTTTCTAGCCCCACTGCCGCCCCACCGGATGCTGTTAGTCAAAATGCAGGAGCAACTCCGGCCACTCCTGCACCAGCCCCTGCTGTCGCAGCTCCTGCTGCCGTCTCTGCTCCTGTCGATACCAAATGGGTGTCAATTATCTCGCCCATGGTAGGAACGTTTTATCGCGCTGCTGCTCCCGATGAGCCACCTTTTGTCAATGTGGGCGATCGCATCAAAGTCAGCCAGACAGTCTGTATTATCGAAGCAATGAAGCTGATGAACGAGATTGATGCTGATGAAGTGTCCGGTCAAGTCATGGAAATTTTAGTACAAAATGGCGAACCTGTCGAATACGGTCAAATTTTAATGCGAATTAATCCGGATTGAAGCATTACTTTATTGTTATGGACAGAATAAATGCTAATATTTCGAGATCACTTCTCCCCGGTGAGTTTGATGAAGTCATCCCAGCCTGTCCCGCAAGAGGTTGTGCAACAAGTTGCTGAGTATTTCAGTATTCTGAGCGAGCCAATGCGTTTACGAATTTTGAACTTGCTTCGCGACGGAGAAAAATGCGTGCAAGAGTTGGTGGAAGCTACTCAAACGAGTCAAGCCAATGTTTCCAAGCACCTAAAACTTATGCTCCAAGCTGGTATCCTCACTCGCCGGAGTGAAGGAACATCAGCCTATTATAAGGTGCAAGACGAGTTAATTTTTGAGCTATGTACTATGGTGTGCGATCGGCTTGCCACTCGGATCGAACAGCAAGCCCTCCACTTTCGGGCATTTAGCCTGACTGCCAAGCACTGAAAATTAGTCATTAGTCATTAGTCATTAGTCATTAGTCATTAGTCATTAGTGCGAGCGTCCCCGCTCGCGAACGTTATCAGTCAGCAGTCATCAGTCGGTAGTGCGAGCGTCCCCGCTCGCGAACGTTATCAGTCATCAGTTATATCAAATTCGGTAACTACGGAATTCTACCCTGCTCGCCGTGCGGGACGTTTGGCTTCGCGATCCGAAGCGAGCGACACGCTCGAATTGCACTCCGAAAATTATTATTCCGATGCAAATGTTAACGATATCATCAGCAATCAATTATCAGCTATCAATCCCTATTTTCCGCATTCAGACTAATAACTAATAACTAATAACTCCTAACTCCTAATTAATAACTCCTAACTAATGACTAATAACTAATGAATCAAAAATTAGTTAAGGGGAAAATTTTTGTCAAAACTTTGGCGGGTACTCGGTTGAGCCACCTCCAAACCTTCGCCACCCAAAAGTTCCAAAGGCTTGCCGTCCACCGAGATCCAAACCTTAGTATTCGGTTTTAAACTCGTAGCTGTATAGATAACTTGCCCTAACCGGCTCGTCATTGAACTGCTGCCTCCCCCCGCAGTAAATTCACGCGACAAATCGACATAAACTTCATCATTCTTGACACTCAAACCCCGGAGTTTTGTCCCTTTAGGTATTTCGCTAGAAACAGTTGCATCCTTCGGCCCAGCCAACAAAGTGTTAAAAGCAGCTTGTAAAGTTGCATCAGGCTTATCAGCTTGTTTGACAGCTACTTTCGTAGGAACTGCCTCAAATTTGCCGATCGCATCTTTAACCCAGTACACTTGGACTGTTTGGGCATCAGCCTGCTGCAAAGGCTTCGGCTGTGACGACTTGGGCGCCAGAGCCTGAGACGCCAGAGGGGTAGGTCTCTGAGCTTGAGGCGTCTGAACCTGCGGCGTCTGAGCCTGTGGCACCTGCACAGCATTTGGAGGAGGTACGGGGATAATTACAGCAGGGGATTGGGCAGGACTTGGGGATAGCGCCGGAGCGGTTGTCGGAGCTGAAGACTGCGTGTCTGCCGTGGGCGAACGGCTTGCCGTCCACCAAGCAATGCCACCTCCAGTCACTAAAGCCAACCCGCAAACACCGGCAATGAGTGCTGTTGTGGAGACGTGGCGTACTTCTTGTCCATCTTTCATAATACAAATCCTCGTTAGAGATAAAGCGCTTGACACGGTGAGGAGCTACTCCCGATCGGCTACATTTGTTTTTGCTGAGATTCTGGAACAGGGAACAGCTAAACCAAAACAATCCTGGCATCTTTAACAGCTTAGGAGCTATATTTCATTTTGACACCCTCCCGCTTAAAAACAAGGTATAAGTCTGAAGGCAGAATATAGAAGGCACTTATGCTGTGGCATATCCGAAGTTTACCTGACATTTTATCTAACTCGTAAATTACTATAAATTAACTAATATTTTGCCAAATATCACAATCGGTAACAGGTTGAAAATCTTTAATATTTTTAGTAGCAATAATGACTTCACGACCAAGAAATTGCTCTTTGAGCAGACACCATTGAGCAGCCAGAATGCAGTCTACATCAATGTTCTCCTTAATTTTATTAGATTGACTCATAGCTCTTGCCTCCGCCCATAGTTCGGCAGCCTTTTCTAGCAAAGCAAAAGTTACTTCTTGAAATTCAATTAACTCTCTTAGTTTATCTAACTCTTGAATACTTTTGCTTTTTATCCGAATCAATTCACGTCTAAGTTCATAATCACAGATATCAGAAGCAATTATATAAACGCCTTTCGACAACAGTCTATAAAACCATTCTGTGCATTGATAAATCTCCGTAGTCAGCTTCTGATCTTCAGACAATTTCTCATCAATATTTGTTATCAGCAAAGCAATAATATTAGAATCTAGAATTAGAATCACTCTACAATTTCCATCCTTTTTCTTCTCCAATACTTTCTATTTGCTCAAGTCGTGACTTTGCCCAATCCATAGCAGATTGGTTTTTCTGAATTTGCATTTCACGAGTAAATATTGGATTATAAGGAGAGTCAATCAAATGTAATTTTTCATTTTGTGTTCGGTCTTCTTCGATTTGCCATAATACTGCTCTAGCAGTGTTTTTTAATCCAACTAAATATAAAAAAACTGACTCGTTCTGATTGGCTCGATCGGGTTTTAGATTAGAATCATTTAAAAAAGCCAATGCTATATTCTTAATGCACTCTATTAAGTGTTGTGGAAAGTAGACAAGATATTCTTCTAAAAGCTCTGATAGTTTCACCATACCCGTGTATAGCGATCGATATTGACGTACTTTATCTGTTTCTTCTTCAAACGCAATCAGCATAAAACCCTGAGCTATGATTAATTCCCTCAAGCCATCCATGTATTTTTCACGATCTTCAATTTCTTTGAAAGTATCACGGGCTAAAAAGTCACTATATTTTGCTTTAAATTCGTTTAAAAGTGGTCTGTATTCAGAGTAATAAATATCCGCTCTTAGACGTATATCTTTTGCTTCTCTAATCCGTTCTAGTACCTCATAAATTTTCAATCCATCAATAAATAGTTCTTCTTTAGGAATCCGCGCTTCATCAGATTTAAACAGCTTTTCTAAGGCGTGTTTGATTAAACTTAGTTCACCAAACATCACCTCCTCACTGTTCGATGGCAATGCTCTAATTAAATTTTCTGTAGTGACTGTCATAGGAAGCCGACTCCATAAATAAAGGCTTTTATGATTTATGAGAGCACATGAGCTACAACTAGCGCGCTCCTTCTATTATCATAAACGATCATCTCGCTAAAACTGTAATTTTTCCCAAACAAAAAGCGCCCCTATTTCTAGGGGCGCTTTCTGTTTATCTCAAGCTAAAACTTAGCCGTTGATGGAAGGAGCAACCAAAGCAACTGG
>NZ_JAEQCT010000009.1:0-2297 GCF_020738205.1 Microcoleus sp. PH2017_24_DOB_U_A | reverse complement strand
ACCTTAAATGTACGCGGAGACAGAGTAAGACTATGAAAGGTAGCATCAGTCGATGAGGCGTAAAGAATCCCCGCGCGTTTACGCCGGGGAGTATGTCAAAACTAAAATCTAAAATCACATGAATTTTATCGGTGAAATCGCGGCTTTAGGTGCTGCATTTGTCTGGGCTCTATCTTCCACAATCTGGCAGCGAGTCGGACAGCAAATCCCCGCAGTTGTACTAAACTTGCTCAAAGGTGCGATCGCCCTTGTCATGCTTTTTGCCACGATAATAATCTTAGGCAAATCCTTACCAGCAGTCAACCCCAATATCTTAATAATGCTGCTCATCAGCGGCGCCCTAGGAATTGGCATCGGAGACACCGCTTTCTTTATCGTCTTAAAATATTTAGGTGCGAGGCGAGCGCTGCTTCTAGAAACCCTATCTCCCCCTTTGACAGCTTTATTCGGCTTGATATTTTTGCAAGAAAAGCTATCGCTTATTGCTTGTACAGGCATTCTTTTAACAATCTGCGGCGTAGCTTGGGTAATTGCCGAACGAACAGCCGAAACCACCTTACCATCAAAACATCTTTGGCAAGGATTAGGCATTAGTTTATTAGGACAAACAGCCCACGCAGCCGGAGCAGTTTTATCCCGCGCCGCCTTCGCTCAAATAGATATCGATCCCTTGTGGACAGCGGCCTTACGTTTGAGCGGAGGTATGGCAGTCATGCTGTGCTTTCTCAACCCCACAAACCTTGGCACTTTCCAACAATTAAAAGCGCCAAAAATATTAGGTGCAATAATTTTAGCAGCTTTTTTGGGAACCTATCTCGGAATTTTCCTGCAACAGACTTCCTTGAAATATGCACCCGCAGCCATCGCTCAAGCACTTAGTTCTACAAGTCCCCTGTTTATACTGCCTCTAGCCGTACTCGCGGGCGAAAAGGTTAGTCTCCGGGCTGTTGTGGGTGTGGTTTGTGCGATCGGCGGAATCGCGCTATTATTGGGATTGAGGTGATTCGATTTTAGATTTTAGATTTGATATAAGTTCTCAACAATAATGAAACTATACGTCAGATCCCAACCACGATTTTAGTCATCAATTTTTAATCTCAAACGTCTAATTTAGAATACTATGAATTATGATGCAGGCAAGCAAAACAATAATCATACCAATTTTCAACGAAATAACAGTATTCTTGTCCCCCCCCTTAGCAAGGGGGGGCTAGGGGGGGTCGAAGAGTGTTGCACAATTTTAGATAATTGGTATTATTTAGCAATTGCCAATCAACAGATTGACTGGCTTAAAAAACAGCCAGATGGCATTATATTTCAGCAACATTCCGGCGACAGCATCGTAGCAATCAAAAAAGATAAATCATGCTTGCTCCTGGTTTTGGTAGACAGAGAAACTTTGAGTACAAGTGTAGCTCAATCAATCCTCGACCTCAACAATCCACTTAAATTAATATTTCCATATTCCCAAGCAATGCTGTTAGCATTACTCTGGAAAACTCAACCAAAAAATATCTATATAATCGGTTTTGGGGGTGGCACTCTTCCCAGAATTTTGCATCACTATTTCCCTAACGCGATAGTCGAATCTGCTGACATAGACGCAACAGTTGTCGAAGTTGCTCAAAAGTTTTTTGGCATTCAATTTAATGACAGACTAAAAGTAGCCATTCAAGATGGTCGTCAATATCTTGCCGAACAAAATCCCACCATAAAAAATGATATAATTATTGTGGATGCTGGTTTTGGCAGCGGCTATATGCCCTATCCATTGGTCACACAAGAATTTTACCAACTCTGCAAAACGCACTTGTCAAATACGGGCGTTGTAGCTATCCACCTATTCCACAAACAAGAGTTTAATGCGGCGGCGGTTAAAACAATTCAAAGTGTGTTCGCACAAGTTTATATCTGCAATTTAGATGCTGGTAACAGTATAGCGTTCGCGACTAATGCTCCAGATTTAGCTAGAAATGAAATCTTCTTGAAAGCCGAAATTATTCAAGATTTCCACAATTTAGAATTTTCCTTAATAGAAATGTCGCTTCAGCTCAAAACATTAGCGGAATTGCCGGAATGGCTGAAAATTTGGGAAACGCTACCAATTTTTACAGATGCTGCAATGCCGAGGGAATATTTGGAGTGATCGCAATATTATACTAAGCTTGAAAATTTCTGGCTACAACACCAAATTTTAAGTAGGGCTTGCTGAAAAATCAATCACATATTGCGTGGCATAGGTTTAGATGGCGCGAGGGAGAAAAAAGTGCAAGATAAACAGGTAATATAGATCAAAA